>JANOKY010000001.1:0-3241 GCA_031419635.1 Burkholderiales bacterium
CCACGCGGCCCGTGCGCATCGGCATTGCCCGCGACGCATCGTTCGGCTTCTACTACCCCGACGACCTCGAAGCCTTGCAAGCCGCTGGCGCCACCCTGGTGCCCTTCGACACGCTGCACGACAGCCGACTGCCGCCGGTCGATGGCTTGTTCATCGGCGGCGGTTTCCCCGAAGCCTTCATGGCCCCGCTGGAGGCCAATACCGCCTTGCGCGCCGCCATCCGCGCGGCCGTTGCAGACGGGCTGCCGGTGTATGCCGAGTGCGGCGGCCTGATGTATTTGGCGCGCTCGATCCGCTGGAACGGCCGCGTGGCGCAGATGGTCGGGGCGATTCCCGGCGACGTCGTGATGCACGAGCGGCCCGTCGGCCGCGGCTACGTGCGCCTGGCCGAGACGGATGCCTTTCCCTGGCCGTCGGCGCCCGCTGCCGAGCGCGCGAATGCCCTGCGCCTCGGCCACGAATTCCACCACTCCGAGCTGACCCAGCTCGACCCCGCCGTGCGCTACGCCTATGGCGTGCAGCGCGGCCACGGCATCGATGGCCACCACGACGGCGCGATCGTCAACAACCTGCTCGCTTCCTACGCCCACCTGCGCGGCACCGGCGGCAACCAGTGGCCGCAGCGCTTTGTCGCCTTCGTGCGCCAGGTCGCCCAGGCACGGCAGGGCGCCGCCGAACCTGCCCTCGCCAGCCACCCCGCGCCGTCTCGCAGCCCCCTCATTCAAGGAGCCCTCGCATGCTGAGCCTGTCATCCACTGCCGCCGCGCAAATCCGAAAAGCCGCCGCCGAGAGCGGCGCGCACGAACTGGCGCTGCGCGTCGCCGCGCGCCGCGAAGCCGACGGCACGATCACCTTCGGCATGGGCTTCGACGAGCCGCGCGAAGGCGACATGCCGCTGCAGATCCAGGGTGTCGATCTGGTGATCGCACCGCCCAGCCAGCCGATGCTGCAAGGCATCGTGCTCGACTTCGTCGAGATCGAACCCGGCCACTTCAACTTCATCTTCAGCCCCGAGGCGGCCGACGCTGCCGAGGTCGCCGGGACCGACAAGCCGGCCAAGGCCTGCGGCAACGGCGGCTGCAACGGCTGCGCCACCTGAAGCGGCGGGAGAACCACATGAACTCGTGTCTCGATATGCCCGCGCTGCTCGCCTCCTACCGCGCCAGGGTGGGCCGGGTCTATCTGGTCGGCGCTGGACCCGGCGATCCGGAACTGCTGACCTTGCGCGCGGCGCGCCTGCTGGCGCAGGCCGACGTGGTGGTCTATGACCATCTGGTCGGCGATGGCGTGCTCGACCTGGTCGCAGACCACGCCGAGCGCATCTATGTCGGCAAGGAGCGCAGCAAGCACAGCATGGCGCAGGACGAGATCAATGCGCTGCTGGTGCGCCAGGCCGGCCTGGGCCGGCAAGTGGTTCGGCTCAAGGGCGGCGACCCGTTCGTGTTCGGCCGCGGCGGCGAGGAGTTGCAGGCGTTGGCGGCCGAAGGCATCCCGTTCGAGGTCGTGCCCGGCATCACGGCCGCCTGCGGCGTGGCCAGCTATGCCGGCATCCCGCTGACCCACCGCGACTACGCGCAGTCGTGCCTGTTCGTCACCGGACACCTGAAGGACGGCAGTTGCGACCTCGACTGGGAAGCCCTCGCCCGCCCGCGCCAAACCGTCGTCATCTACATGGGCCTGGGCGGCCTGGCCGGGATTTGCGCACAACTGGTCGCGCATGGAATGGCAGCCAGCATGCCCGCCGCGGTGGTGCAGCAAGGCACCACGCTCGACCAGCGGGTGGTTTGCGGCAGCCTTACCGATCTGAGTGCACGCGTTGCGAAGGCTGGGTTGCGCTCGCCCTGCCTGATCATCGTGGGTGAAGTGGTGCGCCTGCACGACCACCTGGCCTGGTTCGGCACGCAGGCCGCGGCCGATTCGTCCGACCGGGCAGTCAGGCTGGAAGCCGTCGCACTCGACGCGATTCGGCAGTAGAAAGAACGAGTCGCTAACGCGACGGTTCGCTCGACGATCGGTTGTCGGCCGCAACGCGCGATTCGACGGCCATCACTGCGGCTTCCACGCGCGAGGTCAGGTTGAGCTTGGACAGGATGTGCCGCACATGCAGCTTGACCGTGTCGTGGCTGATGTCCAGCGTGCGTGCGATCGCCTTGTTGCTTTCGCCGCGGGCCAGGTGCTCGAGGATCTGGCGCTCGCGCTCGGTCAACGAGGCCAGCGGATCCTTGCGGTCGCCGCCGCTGAAGCCGGCCTGCAGCATCTGCGCCAGTATGGAAGTCATCGCCGGGGCCACGGTGAGTTCACCGCGGGCCGCACGTTCGATGGCCGCAATCACCTCTTCGGGTTCCATGTCCTTGAGCAGGTAGCCACGCACACCGGCACGCAGCGCCGCCGCGAGGTCGCTCGCGGCGTCGCTCATCGTCAGGATCAAGGCCGGTGTGTCGAAACCCTCGGCACGCAAGCGGCGCAGTAACGAGAGGCCGTCGGTCGCCGGCATCCGCAGGTCGAGCACCAGCAGGTCGGGCTGGTGTTCGCGCAATGCGCCCGCCACCAGGTCCGGGTTGCCCAGCGCCGCCACCACGGTGATCTTGCCGCGGTGGTGCAGCAGGTCGGTCAAACCGGTGCGGCACAGGGCGTGGTCGTCAACCAGGACGACGCGCAGGTTCTCAGTCATCGGGTCGCCGCCGCGGGGTTGATTGCCAGCGGGAATGACAGCTGCACCCGCATGCCGCCGCCCTCGCGCGGCCCAATGTCGAGCTGGCCGCCCAGGCGGGCCGCGCGCTCGCGCATGATGTCCAGACCGAAGTGGCTGCCCGTCGCCACGGCGTCGAGTGTGGGACCCGTGCCGTCGTCTTCGACCACCACATCGACGCGGCCCGAGACCTGCCGGATGCTCAGCCAGGCCCGGCGTGCCGAGGCATGTTTGGCAATGTTGGCGAGCGATTCCTGCACGATGTGAAAGACCTGTGACTCCTGCGTGCCCGACAAACACAGGTCGGGTGCCTGGTCGTGGAAGTCCAATGCGACCTGCGAGCGCTGGGAAAACTCAAGGATAGCGGATCGCAATGCGTGCTTGAGCCCCAACGGGTCCATCGGGGCGCGAAACTCGCTCAGCAATTGACGCAGGTTGGTGTGTGCAGCGCTGACCGCCTGGCGCACGTCGTCGCAATAGCGCAAGGCGTTTACCGTATCTTGGGACGCGATGGCTTCGTGCAGCAAGGGCATGCGCATCTTGATGAAGGCC
>JANOKY010000002.1:0-2117 GCA_031419635.1 Burkholderiales bacterium
CCGCTGGATCGACAACGTGATCAAGCCCGACCTGGTTGCACCCGGCAACCGCCTGCTGGGCGCCGTGGCGAACCAGCGCAATCACGCCGCGCCCGATGGCAACCTGCTCGCCACGGTCTACCCGGCGCTGATGCAGGGCGCCCGCGACGCAGGCGCGTCGCAGGCCCTGAACCAGGAGCTGATGCAGCTCAGCGGCACCTCGATGGCCGCGCCCGCCGTGGCCGGTGCCGCGGCCCTGCTGTTGCAGGTCAACCCCGGCCTGACACCGCCGCTGGTGAAGGCCATCCTGCAGTACACGGCGCAGCCGCTGGCGGGCGCCAACCTGCTGCAACAGGGCGCCGGCCAACTCAACGTGGAAGGTGCGGTGCGGCTCGCGCAAGCACTGCGCACCGACATCGGCAGTGCGTTCGCCGCCGGCACTTTGAAGGCCGGCGACAGCCTGCTGGCCGCCGGCAAGGCGTTGCCGCTGCCGCAGTCCACACTGAACGGGCAGACTTTCGCCTGGGGCCGCATCGCCTTCGCGGGCGGCAGCCACCTGGTCAGCGGCGATGCGCTGTTCAGCACCTTCCAGCCGATCTACGACCCTGGCCTGACCTGGGTGCGCCAGGTGGCCTTGCGCAACACGGTGCAGTACCGGTCGGTGGCGGCGGGCATTCCGGCCAACACGGTGCCATCGGCGGTGGTCGAAACCAATGCCGCTGCCCAGGCCTTGCTGATGCCGCAAGTGGTGCTGCTCGATGCACTGGTCGGCGCCAACTCCGCACCCCAGGCCACCGGCCTGTTCATGCCGACCGCCGCGCTGGCCGCCCGCATCGCCGCCGGCGGCGGGCGGGTGCTGAGCGGCGGCTTCAGCCTGGCCGACGGCTTCATCCTCGCTGAGGGCCTGACCCTGGGCCAGCAACGCCTGGTGGGCAGCGGCATCATCCTCGGCGAAGGCATCATCCTGGGAGAAGGCATCATCCTCGGCGAAGGCCTGACGCTGGCGAACGGCATCATCCTGGGCGAGGGCATCATCCTGGGTGAAGGCTTCATCCTCGGCGAAGGCATCATCCTCGGCGAGTCGGTCAACGACCCCTTGCTCGGCGAGCGTTGATTCGACGCCGCCTGGTTGCACGGCGGCTTGAGTTCGAACCTGAGCGGTCGATAAGGTGAGCATGAGTTCCCCAGCCGACAAGAGCCCACGCGACGCACCCTGCCGGGTGCGTCGCGTTTTTGCCGGCCTCTTTGGCCGCCTGTTCGTCCACGTCAAGCAGCGCCACCTGTTCGACTACAACACCGCCGCCACGCGCCTGTGGCTGGCGCTGGCGGCCTCGGGCCTGCTGGCAGTGGTTTGGGCGGTGTCGCGACTCGTCGCCCTGCCCTGGGTGGAACTGGCCCAGGTGCAACTCGGCATCGGCTGCGTGGTGCTGGCAGCGTTCTTCCCGGTGCATATTCCGCGCACCAAGTATTCGATCGGCGTGGCCGATGTGCTGGTGTTCGGGCTGCTTGCCCTGTACGGCGCACCGGCGGCCACGCTGGCCGCCGGCGCCGAGGGGCTGGTGGGGGGCATCCGCAGCTCGAAGCGGCTGACCAGCCGCGTCAGCACACCAGCGGCGGCGATGGCCGCGAGGATGCTGTGCGGCCTGGCATTCGACGCCCTGCACCATGTGCTGCTGGCAGTCGGCTGGCCGGCTTCGACCGTCAGCCTGGCGGCGTTGTGCATGATCGCCCTGCCCTACTTCGCTGGCACCTTGCTGCCGCTGCTGGCGGTGATGGCGGCCAAGAACGGCCAGCGCCTGTCGCTGCGCGACTGGGTGCACGACTACAGCTGGTGGGCGGCGATCTACCTGATTTCGGCCGCCGTGGCCGGCGTGCTGACGCTGAACACGCGCCAGTTCGGGCCGACCGTGCTGGTGGTGGCGGGCACCGTGGTGGCGGCTGTCGTGATGCTGGCGCGGCTTTCGCTGCGCCGCCACGAGACCGAGTTCCAGGCCCAGGAAGCGCGCGTCTCCGACGCCCAGCGCGAGGCGGCGCTGAACCAGCAGCGCTTCACCGCCGCGTTCACGCACGCCGCCATCGGCATGGCCATCGTGCGCCACGATGGCCGCATCCACCAGGTGAATTTGGCCCTGTGCGCG
>JANOKY010000003.1:0-3156 GCA_031419635.1 Burkholderiales bacterium
CTGCGCCACAAGGAAGCCGGCTACCAGGCGATCCGAGCGCAGAGTGGCGTGCCGGGGCTGGACAAGGTGTATGGCGTGGCCCGCGGCAGCGTGCCCTACGAGCCCGCAGACGCAGGCCTGCCGAGCGAGCACGATTGGGACACCGGCAAATACCTGCGCCACACGCCGCAGTTGTTCGACGCCGTGCGCGCCGCGGTCGGCCCTGACATCGATTTGCTGCACGACGTGCACCACCGCCTGACGCCGATCGAGGCTGCGCGCCTGGGCAAAGACCTGGAACCCTACCGCCTTTTCTGGATGGAAGATGCCACGCCGGCCGAGAACAAGGATGCCTTCCGCCTGATCCGCCAGCACACCACCACGCCGCTGGCGGTCGGCGAGATCTTCAACACGGTCTGGGACTGCAAGGGGCTGATCGAGAACCAGCTGATCGACTTCATCCGCACGACGGTCGTGCATGCCGGCGGCATCACGCACCTGCGCCGCATCGCCGACCTGGCTTCGCTGTACCAGGTGCGCACCGGTTGCCACGGCGCCACCGATCTGTCGCCGGTGTGCATGGGCGCGGCGCTGCACTTTGATTTGTGGGTGCCCAACTTCGGCATCCAGGAGTTGATGCCGCATGGCGAAGTCACCGACGCGGTGTTCCCGCATGCCTATACCTTCGAGGCCGGCTTCATGCACCCGGGCGAGGCGCCGGGCCATGGCGTCGAGATCGACGAGGCCCTGGCCGCCAAGTACCCCTACCAGCGCGCCTACCTGCCGGTGAACCGGCTGCAGCACGACGGCACGCTCTGGCACTGGTGACGATGACGCAGCGCCTTCAACCCTCGGCGCTGGCTGCGCTGCCGGCAGCCGTCGAACGGCCCAGTGGCGAACGCGACAGCCTGGCCTGCGGCATCGTGCACCTGGGCCTGGGCGCGTTCATGCGCGCGCACCTCGCGGCCTTCAACGACGACGCCCTGGCCGCTGGCGGCGACCGCGCCTGGGGCATCTGCGGCGTGTCGCTGCGCCACGCCGACACGCGCGACGCGCTGGCGCCGCAGCAGGGCCTGTACACGCTGGCGCTGCGCGATGCCGACGCGCAGGGCGCGCCGCGCCAGCACCTGCGCGTCATCGGCTGCGTGCGCGAGGTGCTGGTGGCCACCGAGGACCCGGCGGCGGTGCTGCTGCGCATCGCCTCGCGCGAGGCGCGCATCGTCAGCCTCACGGTCACCGAGAAGGGCTATTGCCATGACCCGGCCAGCGGCGCACTGCGGCTGGACCACGCCGACATCGCGCACGACCTCGCGCACCGTGCCGCACCAAAGTCCGCCATCGGTTTCATCACCCACGGCCTGGCACTGCGGCGCGCAGGCGGCCTGGGCGGCCTGACGCTGCTGTCGCTCGACAACCTGCCGGCCAACGGCCGCGTGCTGCGCGGCCTGGTGCTGGCGTTCGCCGGTGCGTTGGGCGACGCGGCGCTGGTCGACTGGATCGATACGCGCTGCAGCTTCCCTTGCAGCATGGTCGATCGCATCGTGCCGAGCACGACGGACGCCGACCGCGGCCAGATCAGCGCCGCGCTTGGTGTGGAGGACGCCTGGCCGGTGATCGCCGAGCCCTTCATCGACTGGGTGCTCGAAGACCGCTTCGCTGCCGGCCGGCCCAACTGGCCGGGTGTGCGCTACGTGTCCGGCCACGACGACGTGGCAGCCTGGGAGCGGCTCAAGCTGCGCATGGTCAACGGCGCGCATTCGGCGCTGGCCTACCTCGGCGTGGTCGCGGGCTGGACGACAGTCGATGCGGCGATGGCGCAACCGGCCTTGCGCCGCTACCTCGACGCGCTGCTGAAGGGCGAGGTCGAGCCCACGCTCAGCGGCGTCGCCGTGCCGCCCGACTACCGCGAGCGGCTGCTGCAACGCTTCGCCAACCCGGCGCTGGCGCACCGCTGCGCGCAAATCGCGATGGACGGTTCGCAGAAAATCCCGCAGCGGCTGCTGGCCACCCTCCGCGACCGGCTCGCGGAGGGTGCGCCAATCGCACACCTGGCGCTGGCCCTGGCGGGCTGGTTGCACTACCTGCGCGGCCATGACGAGGCAGGCCAGCCCTACGCCATCGATGACCCGCTGGCGCCGGCCCTGCAAGCGCTGCTGCGCGAGGCCGAAGCGTTGCCCGACCCGCGCGCGCGCGCCGATCACCTGACCCGTTTTGCGCCGGTGTTCGGCGACTTGGCGGGAGAGCCGCGCCTGGTCGCCGCGCTGGCCCCGGCGCTGCAAAGCCTGCGCGAGCACGGCATCGCTGCGACACTCGCTTGCCTTGGTTCACAGTCCACGAAAGCCCGCTCATGAGCCCTTCATCACGCCTGGCCGGCAAGACCGCTTTCATCACCGCCGCTGGCCAGGGCATCGGCCGCGCCACCGCCGAGGCCTTCGTTCGCGAAGGCGCGCGCGTGATCGCCACCGACATCAATGCCGAGCTGCTGAAGTCCTTGGCAACAGAAACCGGCTGCACCACGCGCGTGCTCGACGTGACCGATGCGGCCGCGATCACGGCCGCCGCGCAGGCCGTCGGCAGCATCGACGTCCTGTTCAACGGTGCCGGCTTTGTGCATGCCGGTACGCTGCTCGACAGCACCGAGGACGAATGGGCCTTCGCCTTCGACCTGAACGTGCGCTCGCAGTACCGCCTGATCAAGGCCTTCCTGCCGGCGATGCTGGCCCGAGGCGGCGGCTCGATCATCAACATGGCCTCGGTGGCCAGCAGCATCAAGGGCGCACCCAACCGCTTTGTCTACGGCACCACCAAGGCCGCGGTGATCGGCCTGACCAAGTCGGTGGCGGCGGACTTCGTCGCCAAGGGCATCCGCTGCAACGCTATCTGCCCCGGCACGGTGGAGTCGCCGAGCCTGCGTGACCGCATCGCCGCGGGCGCCCAGGCCAGTGGCCAGACCCTGGCGCAAGTCGAGGCCAGCTACATCGCGCGCCAGCCGATGGGCCGCCTGGGCCGCACGGAAGAGATCGCCGCGCTGGCCGTCTACCTGGCCAGCGACGAATCGGCTTTCATGACCGGCACCACGCAGGTCATCGATGGCGGCTGGTCGAACTGAAATCCCAACCCAAGGAAGTCTTTGAAATGAAATTGCTGCGACACGGCCCCAAGGGCCAGGAAAAACCC
>JANOKY010000004.1:0-2848 GCA_031419635.1 Burkholderiales bacterium
GAGCCCGGCTGGGCGCCGTACCGCTACGGCCATTGGGCCTATGTGCGCCCTTGGGGCTACACCTGGGTTGACGATGCGCCCTGGGGCTTCGCACCGTTCCACTACGGGCGCTGGATCTCCTTGCAGGGCCGCTGGGCCTGGGCCCCGGGCCAGTATGTCGCGCGCCCGGTCTACGCGCCGGCGCTGGTGGCCTGGATCGGTGGGCCGAGCGTCAGCATCGGCATCAACATCGGCGGCGGCCCGTCGGTCGGCTGGGTGCCGCTGTCGCCGCGCGAGGTTTATGTGCCGAGCTACAGCGTGACCAACATCTACGTCACCAATGTCAACAGCCCGTACCGCCGCTGGCACCCGCCGATCCAGCCGAACCAGCCGGTGCGCACCGGCCCGATCATGTACACCAACCAGGGTGTGCCCGGCGGCGTCACGGTGGTCTCGCAGAACGTGCTGCGCCAGCGCCAGCCGATCAGCAATGCCGTGATCGCGCCGATCGACCAGCGCACCATCAGCCGCTGGCAGACTCAGCCGCTGCAAGTGCAGCCGCCGGTGATGCCGGGCAACCGGCCGCAGAGCGGCGCTCCTGTTGGGGCATCGCCGCCGCCGCCGCCCTCGCGCGTCATCGCCGTGCCCGGTGGCGCGGTGCCGGCCGCACCCGGCGCCGTGCGCGCCACGCCCTGGGGCCAGGGCCAGCCGCCACGCGGCGCCGCGGCGCAAGCGCCGGCCGCAGTGCAAGCACCCGCGGCGGTGCAGAGCGACGGTGGCCAAGCGCAGCCGGGCCGTCCGCCGTTGGCCGACCCGCGCGGCAGCCGGCCGGCCCAGATCGAGCGGCCAGCGCAGCGCGAATTTCAAGAGCGCCGCCCGCAGGGCCAGGATGGCGGCCGGGGCGAAGTGCAACGCGTCGCACCGGCGCAGCCTGCGCCTGTGGTGCCGCAGCGGCGCCAGGCGCAAAGCCCGCAGCCAGTGCAGAGCGTGCGCCCGGTGCAGCCCGGTGCGGTGGTGGTGCAGCCCGCCGCACCCGGCCAGCCGGTCGTCGTGCAGCCGGCCGCACCGGCGCGCGTCGCGCCCGGCCGCGACGACCCGGGAGCCCGCGGCCGCAACCCGAAGGACGCCGACGAGCGCGACCAGCCCCCGGGCCAGGAGCGCCGCCGCGACCAACGCCAGCAGCAGAACCAGTGAGATCGGCGCGCCGCGGTGCGTGGGCCGCGGCGCTTTCGCCCCACCGCTGGCGCAATGATCGTGGGGCCGCCTCCTTTGTTGGCGAAATCGCCGTCCGCGACAACGCCGCAGTCTTGCATTGCGCTGCGTGTGCGCGCAATTGTTGGTGAAGCCGGGTGCGACGCAAGCCGCATCCAAGTGCGTTCAGCAAGCGTAGGAGCACAGACCGTTGATGCTGTCTGAGTTCAACGCCGCGCATGCCAGTGCACCCGCCGCCACGCCCATCGCCGAACCGATCCGCATCGCCGGTTGCCGGGCCGGTGCTGCGCTACGTGCTCTGCATGCTGGCCTTCTGCGTCGGCCTGCAAGGGCTGGCGTTGTCGGCGCAGCGCGCGGTCGGGCGCTCGCACCACCACCTTGGCGCTGAACGGGCTGCGGGCCTGGCATCGATCGGCAATGCCGTTGCCGGCCCGGCATCGCTATTCGTTCACTCGTATGACGTGGCCCAGGAAAAGGTGCGGGATCACGATCACCCGCCTGACCGAGCGCAGCCGGCCAGCAAGGCGCACGGCCATGCCGGCCTGGACCACCATGAGCACGATGCAGGCGATGCCACAGTCGTCTATGCCGAGGAAGACCACGGCATCGCCTCGCCGGCCCAGGTGCCCGCGCCCACGCGCGGTGTGCACGACCTCGACGGGCTGATGCCCAGGCCGGATGCGCCCCGCGATACCGGTGTTCCCGATTGCTGGCTGGCCGTTTCGGTGCCGGTGATTCGCTCGCACATCACGCCTCCACTGGAGCGCCCGCCACAGGGGTGAGGGCCACGGCGCCTACCGGCGCCGCTGCACGCTTCAGCCGTTCCCGCACTGCCCAGCCCTGCTTGACGACAGCCTGTCGGCAAGCCGTTGCTGGCCGTGGTCGCGAGGAACCTTCATACCCGATCGAGTCGGCGCGCACACGCTGTGCGCTGCCGGCCTGGAGAACGCATTGAACATCCCACACCCCACACGTCGCGCGCGGCCGCAAACGCGCCGCGCAGGCAAGCCTTCGATACACGCGCTGCGCGCACTGGCCCTCGCGGGCAGCGTCGGCCTGGCGCCCGGCGCCCGCGCAGGCGGCGAACAGGAGCTGCAGAAAATCACCGTCACGGGCGCAGCAACCAGCCAGGTCGGCATCGCCGACTCGGCCAACGTCGGCACCGTGACGCAAAAGCAGCTCGAAGCCCGCACCGCTTATCGGCCAGGCGAGCTGCTGGAAGCCGCGCCGGGCCTGGTCGTCAGCCAGCACAGCGGCGAGGGCAAGGCCAACCAGTTCTACCTGCGCGGCTTCAACCTCGACCACGGCACCGACCTGCGTACCAGCGTCGACGGCATGCTGGTCAACCAGCGCAGCCACGGCCACGGCCAGGGCTGGACCGACCTGAACTTCGTCATCCCCGAACTGGCCACCGGGCTGCGCTACAAGAAGGGGCCGTACTACGCGAGCGAGGGCGACTTCTCGTCTGCCGGTGCGGTGGAGCTGACCTACACCGACGCGTTGCCGGCCGGCATCGCCAACCTGGGCTTCGGGCAGAACGGCTACCGGCGCCTGTTGCTGGCCGACTCGCCCAGCCTGGGCTCGGGCAAACTGCTGTACGCGCTCGAGGTTCTGCGCAACGACGGGCCGTTCGAAAAGCCCGACGACTACCGCAAGC
>JANOKY010000005.1:0-2056 GCA_031419635.1 Burkholderiales bacterium
CGCCGCCAAGGATTTCGGTCGCGTGCGTTTCGGCTTCGGCGAAGAACAAGTGCCCGGGTGCAGTCTCGGCAAAGGTTACCTGGCCGTCAGCAGATGTCCTCTTGAGTTTGGCGCCGGTCAGCGAGACGCTGACGCGCGGGATGGAAATGCATGCCTTGGCCACAAACGCCGAGACCCGGCCGGCTCTGGTACTCGAGCACGCGAACGCGGTCGTTGTCGAGCACCACGCGGTAGGACCGCGGGTCGGTCGTCGCCGCGTCTTGTGCCAGTGCGTCGCTCGCGACGCCGAAGACCGCAAGTAGCGCCATGGTCTGGCGCCGGGTCAGCGCGCGTGAGGAATTGCCGTTTCATTGTTGCCATGATCGCGTCCTTCAAGTGGCTGCTTCACATCTGGCGAAACAGGTGGGTATAGGCCTCGCTGACCGCCTGCATGAACGAGACCGTCGCCAACCTGACCCATGTGGCCAACGCGCAGAGCAGCGAAACCCTGCGCCGCGCCGGACGGCTGCAGTGCGACCTGCGCTACGGCCGCATCGACGAGATCCCCGCCACCAACCTGCACGCCTACCTGACGCAGTTTCTCGACCGCGTTGGTGACCTCGGCGTCGGCATCAGCCGCGATGTTCTGGTGCCGATGGCGGCGTAGCGTTGGCGCTCAGGGCGCCTTCGGTGGCCGATATGCCGTGATCGCCGCCTTCAATTCGTGATACTCGTCGCAGGGCAGCAGGCAGATGCTCTTCAGTGCCGCCAGATGCCGCTGCGCGCGTGCCAGGTCACCGGCAATCAAGGCCGCCTCGCCGGCATATTCGTGCGCGCCGCGGTGGCGCGGGTCGAGCTTCAATGCGCGGTCGTAATGGGCGAAGGCCTGGTTCATGTCGCCGGCATGGCGCCAGGCGTAGCCGAGGTAGTTTTCGATATCGGCGTTGCGCGTATCGCGCAGCGCCGCCGACGACAAGGCCTTGATCGCACCGCGCCAGTCCTTGGCCTCGATCGCGCGCTTGCCGGCGGCAAAGTCGGGGTCGAGCGCCGGGCCGTCCTCGTCGGTGCCGACGGCCCATGACGCACCGGCTGCCAGCGCCAGCGCCAGCGGCAACCCGATCGAGATGGCAGCAGCAAACGCACGGCGCTGCATGGTGAGCTCAGCGCAGCGCGATGTACTGCCGCACCTCGCGCACTTCGGCGCGCGTGCCGTCGCCGTCGCGCGTGAGTTGCGCCAGCGCACGCGAGTACGCGACGATCTTGGCCGCATCGCCGACCGCCGTGGCCGCCTTCGCGGCGCCGTACCAGCCGCGCAGGCGGTTGGGCGCGTTCTTCATCGAGGATTCGTAGGCCTGCAAGGCCGCGGCGGCGTCACCCTGCTGCATCAGCAGGTCGCCGAGCAGCTCGCGCATCGGATAGAGGCGGTTTTCCATCGCGACATGCTTTTCGCTGCTGTCCTCCAGGTCGGCCGCAGCGCGCATCAGCTTGTGCGCTTCTTCGCCCTGTCCTTGCCCCTGCGCTACCCAGGCGCGCGCGGCGAGCAGCTGCACCTCGACCTGCTCGGCCCAGTAGGGCTGATTGGCCTTGGCATGCGCGTCGCGCAGCGCGCCAAGCCGGGCGATGTCGGCCTGCGCCGGCGCCACGTCGCCCAGCCGCGCCGCGCCCAGCGCGCGCGCGAAATGCGTGACGGCTTCGGCGGCCGGGAAGGTCAGGCCCTGCGGCTTCAACTGCGCGGCGCCGGCCCAGTCCTGCCGCTCCAGCACGTAGCGCGCCGGCACCGCGGCGCGCGCCATGCCGACCACCGACGCGCCGCCGATGATCTTCTTGCCCGCGAGTTCGGCGCTTTGCGCGATCAGGGCCCGGGCCTTCTCGTCCTGGCCGAGTTGCAGGTAGGCGTATTGCATGAAGTCGTAGGCATGCGGCACGCCGCCGAGCACGCCGTCGAGCTTGGACTGCGCGGCGTACTCGCCGGCCACCTTTACCGACCTCAGGTTGCTGTCGATCGAAGGCTGCCACTGGCCGACCATCGAATAGATGTGCGAGGGCATGTGCTGCGCATGCGGCGCGGCCGGCGCGA
>JANOKY010000006.1:0-11830 GCA_031419635.1 Burkholderiales bacterium
GTCAAGGTCGACGGCACGGTCTGGCAGTTTGGCCGCAGCGGGCCGGCGAATCGAATCAGCGGGCTGCCCCAAATCGCCGCAGCCTCGCAAGGCGGCGGCCATGTGCTCTTCCTGACCCCCGATGGCGTGGTGATGGCCGTCGGCAGCAATTCGCTCGGCCAGTTGGGCGACGGCACCGGCGTGAGCAAGGGCGTGCCGATCGGCGTGCCGGGCATGACCGACGTGATCGCCATCGCCGCCGGCGGGGCGCATTCGCTGGCGCTGAAGAAGGACGGCAGCGTCTGGGCCTGGGGCCACAACTCCAGCGGCGAACTCGGGCTCGGCCTGGCCGACGCCATCGTCTATGCGCCGACCCAGATCGCGACCCTGGCCGGCGTGACTCGCATCAGCACCGGCGAGAGCCATTCGATGGCGCTCGCCAACGGCGTCGTCTATGTCTGGGGCTACGGCGGCAACAACCGGATCGGCGACTGCGGCAGCGCGCTCAAGGTGTTGACACCCGTCGCGGTGCTAAGCGGGGCGATCGACTTCGACGGGGGCGAATTCCTGTCGATGGCAGTGCTGAGCGGCGGCTCGGTAATGTACTGGGGCGAGTTGCTCGGCGTGTCCGCGCCCTGTTCGCCGACCGCCTCGGGACTGACGGCGAAATGAACCGGCGCGGCGCGGCCCGGCACTGCGCGGCGTCGAGCCGCTTTCCGGCACCTCGGTTCGACATCAAGGAGACGAGATGAAAACCAAGCTCACCGGCCACCCAGTCCCTGCGCTGACCACCCTGGCCTGTTGCGTCAGCGCCAGCCTGCTGTTCACTGTCACCGGCCCCGCCCAGGCCCAGCCCCATATCAAGCCGCCGCAAGCCCAGGTCTGGATCGACGTCGCCACCTACAGCGGCATGGGCATGCCCATGGGCGGCGCGGCAGGCAACCCGATGGCGGCGCTGGGCAGCCTGTTCGGCGGTGGCGGCGGCGCGAAGAACAACTTCGGCAACACCCAGACCGGCAGCGCCGGGCGCTGGGTCGATGTGACCCTGATGACGCGCGGCAACCCCGCGCTGACGGAGGCCGAGCAGGCCGTGCCGGGCGGCTTCCTGCCCGGCCCGCTGAAGCTGCAGGCACCGAAGGATGGGCGCAAGGCCCCCGACAACGACGAAACCGTGGTCGAGCACGAAGTCGCGCGCCCGCGCGGCAAACTGCTGCTGTACTGGGGTTGCGGCGACACGGTGCGCGCCGGCCAGCCCAAGGTGCTCGACATGGCCAGCGCGAGCGCCGCCGACATCGCCAAATTCTTCGTCAGCCGGCGCGCCACGCAGCGCGGCACGCACAGCGCCGTGGGCCGCCCGCTGTGGCCGAGCCCGGCCGATGCGCGCATGGTGCCGGCCGGCGCCGCGCTGGCCGGCGAACATGCCTTCAGCGGCAGCGGCGTGCCGGCGGGATTGCGCTTCCAGATCCCGGCCGCGCAGGAGCTGATGCCCGCGCTCGACCTGAAGACCCGCGAGGCCGGCGGCGCGGTCGAATTGAGTTGGACCGCCGCGCCGACCGCGCGCGCCTACTTCGCCGCCGGCATGGCGTCCGGCGCCAAGGAGGAGATGGTGCTGTGGACCTCGAGCGAGCTGCCCGACACCGGCTTCGGCCTGACCGACTACCAGACCAACGGGGCCGTCGATCGTTGGCTGCGCGAAAAGGTGCTGCTGGCGCCCACCACCACCCGCTGCACCGTGCCCAAGGGCGTATTCAGCGGCGAGGGCGCAATGCTGCGTTTGATCGGCTACGGCAACGAACTGAACCTGGCCCATCCGCCACGCCCGGCCGACCCGAAAGCAGCGTGGGAGCCGGTCTGGGCTGTGAAGGTCCGCGTCAAGTCGACGGCCAGCGCCATGCTGGGCATGCCCGAGATGGGCGGCATCGACAAGTCCGCCGATGGCCAGCCTGCTCCCGGTCGCGAACGTGAACCCGAGGCCAAGAAGCCCGGCGCGCTGGACATCCTGCGCGGCGTGCTCGGCCGCTGAGCGCCGCAACCACTCAACCCCAAGGAGCTTCGCGATGCCCAGCCTGTTCATTGCCCCCCGCGCCGCGGCGGCGCTGCGCCTGCTGGTTGCGGCTGCCGCGTGCGCGGCCTCGGCCACGGCTTTCGCCGATTGCACGTCGCGCTCGGCCAAGCCCACCGAAGCCGCGTTCCACGCCCACGCCATCGCGGCGTTGGTGGCCGCCCTGCCGCCGGTACCGGCGGGCGTGGCCGAGGTCGATGCCAAAGCCTTCGACTACAAGAACCCGCCCGCCATCTACGAACTGCTGTGCAACTTTTCCAAGGAGGGCGACTTCTCGGTCTCGGCCAAGCGCAAGTACCTCAGGAAGCACAGCCCGGCCGAGCGCCAACAGATGCAGGCGCAGTACGACGCGCTGACCGCGCAGTTCCACGCGCTGAAGAAGCCGCCGCCCGACATGGCCGCCCAGGAGCAGGCCTTGCGACAGAAGGCCAATGCCGCCTGGCAGGCCACCCGCGATGCCGAAAAGGCCGGCGAAAAGGCCGCCGCCCAGGCGCGGGACGCCGAGTACCGCGCCTTGCGCAATCAGGCCGATGCGATCCCGGCCCAGCATGCGGCCAGCGTCAAAGCGCAAACCGATGAGCTGGACAAACGCCGCATCGGCATCGACCTGGTGGAGCAGCGGGTGGAAGTCGTGATCGGAATGAACCTGCAGCGCCTGCCCGGTGCCCGCGCCGACAACAGCAGCGGCGCTTACGGCGCGCCCAGCCCCGGCAAGAGCGTAGGATTGAAGGTGCACAATATCGGCTTTGCCGTCGACGGCAGCGACGGACCCTTGCGCCAGGCGCTGGCCGCGGCGATCGACCGCGCCAGCTTGCAGGCACTGGTCGGCCAGCCCCTGCCCAGCCAAGCGCAGTCCGAGGCCTACGCCGCCAAAGCAGCGCCCGCGATGGTGCCGGAGATTGCCGCTGGCGCGCCGGGCGTCGACTCGGCGAGCACCACCACCGCCGCGGCACCTCCGTCGACGCCCGCGCGCACGGCCAGCCCCGCAACACCGACAACGGCGCCCACACCGCCCGCCTCCGACGCGCCGGCCGCCGAGCCGGTCAAGAAGGCGGCCGAGGCCGTGAACAAGCTGCGCGGCCTGCTCGGCCGTTGAAGCCCGCCGGATCCGGGCCCCGGGGCCGATGGCCATGGTTAGCATCGCCCCCATCGCCGCCTGTATGCCAAACCAGCCAGTTCAGCCACCCCAGCAACTTCGGCTCGCCGCCGCGCCCCACGTCGTCGACGCCGACGGCAACGCCGTGGCCCTGGCCGCGCGCGACGCCGCGCTGCTGGCCTGGCTGGCGCTCGAGGGGCCGACGCCGCGCGCGCGGCTGGCGCAATTGCTCTGGCCCGACAGCGATGCCGACGCGGCGCGCAATGCGCTGCGCCAGCGCCTGTTTCAGTTGCGCAAGTCGCTCGGCTTGGATGCCGTCGTCGGCAGCGCCACACTGGCGCTTGCCGAAGGCCTGAGCCACGATCTCGAGGACTCCGACAGCGTGCTCGGCCACACCGCACCCGTGGCCGGTGGCGAATACGCTGCCTGGCTCGAACAGCAGCGCGACCGGCGGCGCGGGCGCGTGCATCAATCGCTGGCCGAGTTGGCGCAGATGGCCGAAGATGCCCGCGACTGGGGCGATGCCCTGAGCCACGCGCAGGAGCTGCTGGCGCTGGAACCCCTGTCGGAAGCCGCGCACCGGCGCGTGATGCGCCTGCACTACCTGCGCGGCGACCGCGCCGCAGCCCTGCTGGCTTTCGACCGCTGCGAACAGGTGCTGAAGGACGAGATCGGCGCGGCGCCCTCGGCCGAGACGCTGGTGCTGCTGGCGACGATCGAGCAGGGGTCGGTCGGCGGTGCCCTCGGTCTGGCCACTGCCTTGCCGGCCAGCGTACTGCGCCCGCCGCGCCTTATGGGGCGCGACGCCGAACGCCACGCCCTGGCTCGCGCCATCGAAGACCGCTCGGTCGTGCTGCTGGTCGGCGAAGCCGGCATGGGCAAATCGCGCCTGCTCGCCGACTTGCTCGATACGGCCGGCGCAGCGGCTTGGCCTGCGGCTCTGCGCGTGCTGGGCGTCGGTGCGCGACCCGGCGACGCCGCGGTGCCCTACGCCGTGGCGTCGCGCTGGCTGCGGGCCTTGTTGCTGCTGCCCGGCGTCGAACCCAGCGCAGCGCAGCGCGACGACCTGGCCCGTGTGCTGCCCGAACTCGGCAGGGCCAAAGCGCGTGCCGGTGCCGACGACCGCCTGCGCCTGCGCGGCGCAGCGCAGGCGCTGCTGGAGCGTGCCGTGCAACAAGGCCTGCGCGCCGTCGTCATCGACGATTTGCAGTACGCCGACGCACCCAGCATCGAGCTGCTGCACCCGCTGGTGGGCGGCGTTGGGTGTGCCTGGATCGTTGCGATGCGGCCGGACGAACTCGGCGCGGCGGCGCGCGAACTGGTCGATGCACATGCCGGGTCAACCCAGGCGCTGACGCTGCAACTCCAGGCACTCGACACCGAAGCCATTGCCGCCCTGCTCGACTCGTTGGCAGTCGAGGGCATCGGCGGCATGGCCCAGGCTGAGTCGCTGCGCCAGCGCACCGGCGGCAACCCGCTGTACCTGCTCGAAACGCTGAAGCAGGCCTTGGCCCCACGCGGCGCTGCCGCGCTCGTGCCGCAGGCGAACAACGCCGCCGTTGGCAGCGCCGCCCGCAAGACCTCGGCCATCGCCTGGCCGCGCGCCGACAACGTTCAGCGCTTGATCCAGCAGCGGCTGCTGCGCCTGGCGCCCCTCGCGCTCAAGCTCGTGCGTTGCGCTGCGCTGGCCGGCCAGGATCTGTCGCCGCCCTTGGTTGCCGAAGTGCTTGGCCTGCGCGCGCTCGACCTGGCCGACGCCTGGGGCGAACTCGAGGCGACCCAGGTCTTGCACGACGGTGCCTTTGCCCACGACCTGGTCGCCGAGGCCGCCTTGGCCCTGGTACCCCAGGCCATCGCGCGGACCCTGCACGCTGAGATCGCCGGCATTCTCGAACGCGGTGCCGGTGAAGCCGCGCGCATTGCCGCGCATTGGCTGGCCGCCGACGAGCCGCGCAAGGCGGTGCCGCACCTGACCCGCGCAGCAGGCCTGGCGCACGCCGCGTGGCAACGTGGCCAGGCGACCGGCCTGTACGAACAGGCAGCGACGATCCTGCGCGACGTGGGCGACCGGCGCGGTGCCTTCGATGCCTACTTCGCCGCCGCCGAGGCGGCGAGCCAGGCGGTGGGCCGCGATCGCTTGGCGGCCTGCGGCGCGGCGTTGCAGCAACTGGCCGACGACGATGGCCAGCGCGCGGCCGCGGCGCTCGTACCCACATTTCTGTTGCATGAGAATGGGCAACTCGACGCGGCGCGCAAACTGGCGTTGGAAGCGCTACCCCGGGCACAGCGCGCCGGCCTGGCCGACATCGAAGTCGAGTTGCTGTGGTTCCTGGCCTTGTTTCACATGGATCGCAGCGAGCTCGCCGACGCCGCGCGGCGTGTCGAGCAGGCGCTGGAGCGCCTGCCTGCCGTTGACCCGGCCACGGCACGACTCAAGCAACTCGGCACGCGCTTCAAGCTCACGAGCGCACTGGGTACGATCTTGTCGGCAACGGGCCACTACGCGCAAGGCGATGCGAAGCTGATACAGGCCTTGCAGCAAGCCCGGCTCGATCGAGAGTGGGCCTACACCGGATCGATCGCCAACGCTCTGGCCGTCAATGCGATCGAACAGGGCAGCCTCGAACGCGCGCTCGATTGGAGTGCGCAGGCCATCGCCAACGACGACCGTTACGACGGCGGCGAGCACGCCCGGGTGGCGGTGGCGAACCAGCGCAGCCTCATCCTGGCGCTCGGCGGCAACCTGGGCGGGGCGCTGGCCGCGGCCGAACACGCACTGGGGATCTGCGACCAGGTCGTCCTGCGCATCGAGCCGCACGCGCGCCAGCGCCTGCATAGCTTGCAGTTCGAGCTCGGTCGTGGCGACCTGGCGCTCAAGGCGCTGCGGGCCTTGCGCGCGCGCGCAGACCTGCCGGCACCGGTGCGCATCGGACTCGACGCCGAGCTGCTGCACGTCGGCGAAACCCTGGACAGCGCGGCGCTACTCGAGCAGATCGTCGCCCTCAACGACTTCCCGCTGCGCGTGCGACTGCTGTGCCTGGCCCAGCCCGGCTGCGAGCCCTTGCGCATCCTGCCCCTGCTCGGCTTGAGCGCCGCCGCCGCGCGCGACCAGGGCGCGCACGGCCTGTGGTTGACACTGCAAGCCCGCCGCGCAGTGGCCCTGCGGCTGGCCGGGCGCGGCGCCGAGGCACAGGAGCAGGCGCTCGCGGTCTGGCAGCGTGTCGAAGACGGCATCGTCGGCATCGAGATGTTCCCGCGCCTGGCCGCCGAGCTGTGCGCGGCACTGGCCGACAGCCACGCCGAATTGATGCAGGTGATCGCCCTGCGCGCTGCGGCCTGGATGCAGCGTGCGGCGGCCACCCTGCCGGCCGAGTGGCGGCAAAACTACCTGATGCGCGCGCCGATCCTGCAATCCTTGCCGCCGCGCGCGCGCGGGCTGCTGATGATGGCGGGCCGCTGACTCGGCGGACGCACCCGCCTGAGACGGGTTCGCAATCAATCGACAAGAACCCACCGTTCGCCCTGAGCTTGTATTTCCGATCATCCTGAGCTTGTCGAAGGAAGGGCTTCGACAAGCTCAGCCCGAACGGGTTTCTATGCGATTGAAAGCGAATTGGTATCAGTCACTACGGTCGCGCACCTCAAATTGTCGCGTCACGCCTGCGTGTGCAGGGCCGATCGCCCGCCGATCGATCGCGCTGGCCGCCCGCGACGCCACCCTGCTGGCCTGGCTGGCCCTCGAAGGGCCGACGCCGCGCGCAATGCCCTGCGCCAGCGCCTCTTCATGCTGCGCAAGTTGCTCGGCTTCGGGGCCGTGACCGGAAGCGCCACCCTGGCACTGGCCGAAGGTTTGACCCACGACCTCGACGACGCCGACAGCTTGCTCGGCGACGCTGCTCCCGTGGCAGCCGGCGAGTTCGCCGCGTAGCTGGAACTGCAGCGCAGCCACCGCCGCGGCCCTGTGCGCGAGTCGTCGACTGAACTGGCGCAGATGGCCGAGGACGTCCGTGACTGGGGCGATGCCCTGAGCCACGCGCAGGAGCTGCTGGCGCTCGAGCCCCTGTCGGAAGCCGCGCACCGGCGCGTGATGCGCCTGCACTTCCTGCGCGGCGACCGCGCCGCAGCCCTGCTGGCTTTCGACCGCTGCGAACAGGTGCTGAAGGACGATATCGGCGCGGCGCCTTCAGCCGAGACGCTGGTGCTGCTGGCGACGATCGAGCAGGCCAAACTCGCAGCCGTACATGGCGCCAGTGCCATGCAGGCGGGCCGCGTGCCAGCGGCCATGCTGCGCCCGCCGCGCATGATCGGCCGCGCGACGCCGAGGCTGGCCGCGCTGCGGCCTCGGGCAGTGCCTGGGTGACGGCCATGCTCGATGCGACCGTACCGTCCAAATCCTGCGACAGTTTCCTGCACCGCAACCCCGTCAACCGCGAACTGCTGGCGCTGGCGCTGGCGCTGGCCACGCGCCTGGCCGGTTGAGCGCCCGGCGAGCGTAACGCCTTCATAACGGCGGGCTTGCCACAGTCCAGGCGCGGTCGATGCCGGCACCTGCTCGCCACGCAGCGGTCGCAGCGCTCATCAACCCCTATGGAGATACACACATGCACCGAATCGCACTTCGCGCTTTCTGCCTGGCCGCGATGGCCCTGGCCGACGCCATCGCAGCCACGCCGGCCAGCGCCGACACTCTGCTCAAGACCGACGCGACCTGGAAGGTCACCCCCTCGGCCCCGGCCGGCAACTGGAACTCGGCCACCGGTTTCGACACTTCGGCATGGCAGGCGGCGACCGTCACGTACAACGTGGCCGACTTCCCGGGTTACTCGGGTTACACCGCGCAGGGCATCTGGAGCTCCGGCGGCCAGTTCTCCACCACCGAAACCGCGGTCTGGGCACGCCGGGTCTGGCATCTCGACAACCTGCCGATCAGCGCTTCGTTGACCGGCGGTTTCGACGACGATGGCGATCTGTGGATCAACGGCGTTCAAGTCATCGACGACCACGATGGCTCGGCCAGTGCAGTCAACGTGGCCAACCTGCTGCCGTACCTCACGCTCGGCGACAACCTGATCGCCTACGCCGCCACCGACAACTATCCGACCTGGGGCTACAACCACTCCAGTTGGGTGCAGATCGACGGCCAGATCGCCGCCGCGGTGCCCGAGCCCGAAACCTATGCGCTGATGCTGGCGGGCTTGGCCGCCGTCGGCTTCACGACGCGCAGACGCAGCCGCACTGCGCAGCGCTGAACCGGCAGGGCCGTGCGGTGGATGCACCGACAATGCCTTCATGCCACCCGTTGCCCTGCCCACGCCCGGCCGCCTGGCCGGCCTGATCGCCGCGCTCGAGGCCGGCCTGCTCGAGCGCGACGCCGCCGTGCGCCTGACGCTGCTGGCCGCGCTGGCAGGCGAGCATGTGCTGCTGATCGGCCCGCCGGGCAGTGCCAAGAGCGAGCTGGCGCGCCGCCTGCACCGCGCATTTGCCGGCACGCGCTACTTCGAGCGCCTGCTGACGCGCTTCTCGACCCCCGAGGAATTGTTCGGCCCGCTGTCGCTCAAGGCCCTGGAAGACGACCGCTACGAGCGCCTCACCGACGGCTACCTGCCGACTGCCGGCATCGCCTTTCTCGACGAGGTCTTCAAGGCCAACTCGGCGATCCTGAATACGCTGCTGACCCTGCTCAACGAGCGCGAGTTCGACAACGGCAGCGCGCGGCTGGCGGTGCCGCTGGTCAGCGTCGTCGGTGCCAGCAACGAGGTGCCCGACGACGAGGCCCTGGTGGCCTTCTACGACCGCTTCCTGCTGCGCATGCCGATCGTGGCCGTCAGCGACGCGGCCTTCACTGCCCTGCTCAGCTTGCCGGCGGGCGCATCGCCCGCGCCCGCGCAGCCGATCACTGCGGCCGAGCGCGCCGCGGTCCTGGCCGCGCGTGATGCCGTGGTGCTTACGGATGAAGCCTTGGCGGCGCTGCGCTCGTTGCGCACCTGGCTGGCCGAGGCAGCGCCGTCCGACCGCCGCTGGCGCCAGT
Source organism: Burkholderiales bacterium (assembly GCA_031419635.1). Lineage (GTDB taxonomy): Bacteria > Pseudomonadota > Gammaproteobacteria > Burkholderiales > Burkholderiaceae_C > CADEEN01. The sequence continues at coordinate 9,166 of JANOKY010000006.1, forward strand.
TGGTCGGCCTGCTGCGCGTGGCCGCGCTGACCGAAGGCCGCAGCGAGGTCGACGCGCTCGACCTCTGGCTGGCGCCGTATGTGATGGCCGCCGAGCCGGCGCAGGCGGCGGCCGTCGAGCGCTGGTTCGTGGCCCAGATCGCGCAGTCGGCGCCGCTCGACGCGGCCTGGCTGACGCGCGCGGTCGAAGCTTTCGAGCGCCAGCTCCAAATCGAGCAGCGCCTGCCCGCCGACGACCGTGCGGCGGACGGCGCCGGCAAGCTGGCGCTGGCGCGTTCACTCGGCGCCGACGACGGCGCGCCTGGCGACAGCCTGGCCTCGATGCGTTTTGTCGCGACCACGCTCGAAGCCCGCCAGCGCCGCCACTACAGCCCGCTGCATCTGGTCGCGCGGGTGGCGCAGGTGAGCGAGGCGCGCACGCGCTCGCAGGCGGCGCGCGACCTCGTGCAGGCGCAACACGACGACCTGCAAGCCCGGCTCAGGGCGCGGCTGTGGTGGCCACCGTCGTTGCGACGCCGCGTGCTCGAAGGGCCGGTCACCACGCTGGCGGTGCTCGACGCCTTGCTGCTGCGCCTGGTGGCGGTCGAAGAAGGGTTTGCGGCCTTACCGGTGGATGATGGGTTGCCGCACCGCGAGGTGGCGCCGTTGGAGGTTTTGGGGTGACCTCCCTCAACGCCCCCTACCACCACCTCGCCGCGCTGCCGCGCATGCTGTGGCTGCCGGCCATCACCAACACCAGTGGCGCCACCGCACAGCGCCTGACCGACCTGGCGCTGTGGCGCGACGCGCTGCAAACCGGCACGCTGCCGGGTCGCGACGCCGACTTCGGCGACCCTGATGCTGTGCTGCCCATGCGCGATGCCGTCGGCGCGCTCGGCCTGCCGGCACTCGTGCGCCGCGCCCCAGCGCTGGCCGAGCAGGTGCTGCGCACCCTGCTCTGGCACCTCGACCGCCTGATCGACCGGCCCATCGACCAGCCGCGCAGCGTGGCCATCGCCCAGATGGTCGAGGCCTACACCGCAGAGTGGACGCGCGACAAGGGCGACTGGGAAGCGCTGCTGGCGCTGCTGCAAGGCCTGGGTGATCTGTCGGCCCTGCGCTGGGACGAATTGCAGGGCCTGCTGCGCGCGCGCACGCGGCCGGAGTGGCGCGAAGTCGAACGCCTGTCGGCGTTGCTGCGCGCGCGACCCGAGCTGACGGCGCTGATCCAGCGCCTGGGCCGCGAGCAGCGCGCCGTGGCCGCGCTGCCGGCGCAGCCGCTGAACCACCAAGCCGGCGTGCACACCCGCCACGCGATGAAGCCGGTGCGCACGACCCTGCCCGGTGCGCCCGGCGAATTGCGCGGCCTGACCTTCGGTGACCGGCTCGAACGCATGCTGCCCAGCGAAGCGCAGCAACTGCGCCACCCGGTGCTGCGCAAACTCTGGCGCGCGCGCCGCGCCGAAGCCCGGCTGCTGCATTACGACAGCGCCGCCGAGTTGATCGACTGGCGCCCCGACCCCCACGCACCGCCGCGCGAACGCAGCGCGCCGCCCGTGCCCGAGCCGCTGCAACGCGGGCCGTTGATCCTGGCGCTGGACACCTCGGGCTCGATGCGTGGCGCGCCCGAAGCCATCGCCAAGGCGATCGTGCTCGAGGCCCTGCGCACGGCGCAGCGCGAGCGCCGCGGCTGCAAGCTGATCGCCTTCGGCGCGGCCGGCGAGCTGATCGAGCGCGACCTGGCGCTCACCGGCGCCGGCCTGGCCGCGCTGCTCGAGGTCATCGGCCAGGGCTTCGATGGTGGCACCGATGTGCAGGCGCCGATCGAGCGCGCGATCGACTGCGTGCGCGAGCAGCGCTGGGCCAGCGCCGATTTGCTGATCGCCAGCGACGGCGAATTCGGCTGCACCCCCGCCACCCTGGCTGCGCTCGACGAGGCGCGGGCGCTGCTGGGCCTGCGCGTGCATGGCGTGCTGATCGGCGACCGCGAAACGCTCGGCCTGCTGAACGTGGCCGACCAGATCCACTGGGTGCGCGACTGGCGCCGCGAGCAGCCGGGTGCCGCCGCCGCGTTCTCTCCGGTGCACAGCCAGAGCCTGACCGCGCTGTACTTCCCCGGTGCGCTCGACGCGCGCACACAGCACCACCGACGCTGAGCCGGGGCCAAGCGGCCTGAGCAGCCCGCCTGTCCGCAGCGCGTGCAGCCTGTCCAGCGCAACGGGCGGCGGATCGCGCGGCCCGCGCCTTGCCGCCGAGCCCTCGCTACATTGCCGCCATGGCCTGCTCTGGGCCCGCCGATTTAAAACCATGACCAACGCCGTCCCCACCCCAGCCGCCGGCCCGAGCTGGAGCACCCGTTTCGCACCGCTGGTGCGCGCCTTCCACGCCTACGCCAACTGGCTGGTGTCGATCACCTGGAAGCGCTTCTTCCTGCTCTCGCTGCCGCTCATCATCATCATGGCGATCGTGAAGGACCTGCCGCCCTTCACCTGGACGATGTCCGAGCGCATCGAGACGCGGCCGGCGCGCGTGACGGTGACGCCCAAACCACCGGCGCCCCCGGCGGCGCCGTCGGCACCGACCGGTGCCGCCACTGAGAAGCGCCGCGAGCCCTTCATCAAGATCGAGAAGCCGGCGGCCGGCGGCAAGGGCAATGTCGAAATCCAGATCGACAGCCAGGGCATCCG
>JANOKY010000007.1:0-1699 GCA_031419635.1 Burkholderiales bacterium
GCCTCGCGCGACTCCTCCGGCGTCATCCACTGGAACACCTCCGCCAACTCCGCGGCCTCCACCATCAAGGCCGTCGCCAGATTCTTCGGCGTATGGAAGGGTTGCCACTCGCGCTCGGCGGCGAAATGGCGAAGCGTGGCCTGTAGGTTGGCGATGTTCATTGCTGCGGGCACCTCTGGTTCGTCGCGACAAGACAATCATGCCAGCCTGCGCCATCGACCTGGCCGGTGAACGCCGATGGTCAGCCAAACTGCGCATGTGGCAGACGAGCCGATGCGAACGTACCCATGACTTTCAGCGGCCCGGCATCGGGCATGGCGGGTGACCGGGGTGACGATCTGGCCGGCGTGCAGCGAACGAAGCGCAGCGGCGTGACCGGAACGCCGGTCAGTTCGTCAAGCGGGCCTCGTTCACGTACCCGTGAAGGAATCAAGGCCCGCGATCCCCGGGCACGGGATGGGGCCGCTGTCGTCATCCCTGCCGGCATCGCCGGCCTGACCTCGCTGTTCGGCATCGCGATGAAGGCGAAGCCTTGATCGCTGCATTGGCGAGCGCACCGACCAGGCGCCCCGCGCCGCAGTCCGGCGACACCCTGCGCGCCAGCGAGCGCGGAGGGTGTCGGCGAGTGCGCGTGAGGGCTGGCCGCTCGTCAGGGGCGAGACGCAGGGCCTTTGACGGTGGCTCGGCGCGCAGCGCAATAGCCCGGCCCCACGCAGCGGGGTACGCCCCACAGAGCCGCTTGCAATGCTGCGGTAGCTCAACCTTCAGCAGCGAGAGCGGGAAGACATGTTCGAAGGTCTCCTTGGGGTCACGGCCGAGGAAATCGACCAGGCCGAACGCCTCCTCCGAAACAAATGGCGCCTTGACGCACAGCTCGACACGTATGAGCGCAATTCGGGCAACCCCAGCCCAAGCTCCGACGAACCATCGTCGCTGACCTTGGTCTTCGCGAACCCTCGAAGTCGCGCGAGTTCCTTCGCGTTGACAGCGCCGCGAGAATCAAGAATTCCGGATCCCACACCCTTCTTGTCCAGTGGCCCGCCACGCAGCGCGTTCAGCCTCATGAGCGAGTTGGTCGGCGCTGCGCCAGCCGCGCTGGTTCAAGCGGCTGCGCAAGAGCGCCAGCGGGTGGCGGCGCAGCGTCAGGCCGGTGGCGGCGTAGTCCAGGGTGACGGCTTCGCCCTCGGCGGCTTCGAACAGATCGGGCTGCTCGTGCGCGCGCTCGACGATCGGCGCGTCGGCGAGCAAGGCGTCATCGACGACCCGCTCCTGGCCGGCTGCCGTCCAGAGCTGGCGGCGACGGTGGCCGGCCAGGGATTGCAAGGCATCGGCTTGGGCCAGCGCTTGCAGCTCGCGGGCATCAAGTTGCGCGCGGCGCGCGAGGTCGTCGACGCTGGCGAAGCCTTGCGTGCGCCACGCTTGCGTCAGACGGCGGCAAGGCACAAATGCGCGCCAACATCGACGCCTGGTGGCCGTATGTTGCAGGGGATGCGACAGAAGAGAGGACAGGCGGAAAATCGGGCGAAGGTTCAAACTCTTTGGCCGTTGAAGCCATCCTCATGAACGCCTCGGGCTGCGGCGTCACGGTCAAGGAATATGGCCACATCCTGCATGACGATCCGGTCTATGCCGCCAAGGCCAAACACATCAGTGAGCTCACCAAAGACCTGAGCGAATGGCTGCCTGAGCTGGCGGACTC
>JANOKY010000008.1:0-2740 GCA_031419635.1 Burkholderiales bacterium
TCCGCAATCCGACATATGGCGGCACGTCGTTGATCAACCCAGCGTCAACACCAGCGCTTGGTGATCCGACGCATCGCTGGCGTGGTCGACCTCGAACGCTGTGATGCGCGGCGCCAGATCGGCCGATACGAAGACGAAATCGCAGGCCAGCGCGCGCGGCCATTGCACGGTGTCGAACAGGCCGACGGTGGGCGCGTGGGGCTGGCCGGGGTGCATCGCTTGCCACGCGTCGCGAAGCGCCGACGTGCCATCGTCGAACGGCGCCAGCATGCGGGCATGGCCGGGCGAGCCGGGTTCGCAGTTGAAGTCGCCGGTGACGATGCCCGTGCCTGGGCGCGGGCGCCAGTGAAAGGGCCCGCGCGAGCTGTCGGCGCGCTCGGGCGGTTGGCGGTGGGGCTGCGCCGCGGCATGCTGGTCGCGCAGTGCGTTCACCTGCGCCAGGCGCTGCGTGGCTGAGTAATACGCCAGGTGCGTCGTTGTGACGCGCAAGTCGCCAAAATTTGCCAAACCCGCCGGCGCTTCGATCACCGCCTCGATCGCCACGCGCTGCATGTCGGCATGCGACTCATCGGCCGGCCAGGGCAGCAGATGCCGCCAGGCCTGGCGCAGTGGCAGGCGCGACAGCAGCAGGTTGCCGAACTGCCTCCGCGTGCCGCCCTCGCCCGGCACATCGACGGCAATGCCTTCGATGGCGGAGTAACCCGGGAAGGCTGCGGCGAGCTGGGCGAACTGGTCTTCACCCCGGCTGCCGGCCAGGCTGTCGAAGCCGCGCGCCACTTCCTGCAGGCAGATCACATCGGGGTCGGCCATGGCGCGCACCTCGCGCGCGATGCGCTGCGGATCGACGCGGCCATCGACGCCGCGGCACCACTGGATGTTCCATGACAGCAGCTTCACGGCGCCGGCGCCATCCGTCGTTGGCTCGCGCTGATTTCGCGCAGGCAGGCCAGGCACAGGCAACCGGTGTAGCGCTGGCGCAGGTCGGCCAGGGTGGCATCGTCGAGTGGCATCGTGGTGCAGTCGCACGGCTCGGCATCGCCCGCGCCGCAGTGAAAGCCGCCGCCGCAGCGTGGGCAGCGGTCGTCGGCACCGCCGCTCATCGCGACCGCCTGCCCTTGGCCGCCGCTTTGGCCGCCGGTTTGACCCCATACGCCGCGCGCGGTTCGTGCGCGGCGTCGGCGAAGGGGTTGACGACTTCGAGATCGCCGAAGCGCTGGCCGGCCTGCAGGTCTTCGGTGTAAAGCACGGTGCACCCCGCGTCGAGTGCCGCCTGCACAATCGAACCATCCCACGGCGAGAGTTGATGGCGCTGCGACAGTTGCAGGCCGCGCAGCACGGAGGCAGCGTCTGCGGGCACCACACGGCTGTCGGCAAGGTCGCCGACAACGCGCAATGCCTGGTCCGGCTTGAGGTGACGCCGACGCACCAGGTTGACGTAACTCTCCTGGAGCACCTGCGTGCTAACCGTCAGGGTGGCGTCGCGTGCATGGCGGTCGATCAGATCGTGAGCACGACTGCGCTTGACGCCAGCGTCAGGGTCATAGGCATAGACGATGATGTTCGAGTCGAAGAAGTGGTTCACTTGCTGCGCCGCCGGTCCAACTCGTCCATGCGCTCGGCGTAGATCGCCTCACGCCCTGGCCAGGCAGGGCCGCTGCCGGCTGGAGCCCGCTTAGCCAAGGCGAAGCTGGCACGCAGGCGCGCGGCCAATTGCTCGCCCTTCGACGCTTGACCCACGTACTGTTCGATCGCGCGGCGGCAGATCTCGTTCACGCTGGTGCCGTCGCGCAGCGCCTTGATGCGGGCATCGCGCAGCAGTTCGTCGTCGATGGCAAGGGTCAGATTGGACACGGTGCAACTCCAGACACATAACCAGTGTAACACGGGTTATGTGTTATCGAACAAACCGTGGAACCGCTCGCGCAGCAGGTTTTTCTGCACCTTGCCCATCTGGTTGCGCGGCAGCTCGGCTTCAACGAAAACCTGCTTGGGCACCTTGAATCCGGCGATCTGGCGTTTCAGCGTCGCGATCAATGCGGCGCCGTCGAGCGCTGCGCCGGGCTGGGCCACCACCACCGCCACCACCGCCTCGCCGAAGTCGGCATGCGGCACGCCGACCACGGCGCTCTCGGCCACGCCGGGCTGCTCGTTGAGCAGGCCCTCGATCTCGGCCGGATAGACGTTGTAGCCGCCACTGATGATCAAGTCCTTGCTGCGGCCGACGATGCTGACGACGCCGCGCTCATCGAGCTTGCCGACATCGCCGGTCTTGAACCAGAGGTCGGGCGTGAATTCCTCGGCCGTCTTCTCGGGCATGCGCCAGTAGCCCTTGAAGACGTTCGGGCCCTTGACCTCGATGCCACCCACGTCGCCGCTGCGGCAGGGCTGGCCCTTCTCGTCCTGCACCCGCAACTGCACGCCGGGCAGCGGGTAGCCGACACTGCCGGCGCGGCGCTCGCCGTCTTTGGCGTCATAGGGGTTGGAGGTCAACATCACGGTCTCGCTCATGCCGTAGCGCTCGACGATGGTGTGGCCGGTGCGCTCCTGCCAGGCCTCGAAGGTCTCGGGCAGCAGCGGCGCCGAACCGGCGATGAAGACGCGCATCGACGCACAGGCCGCGCGGTTCAGCGCAGGCTCGGCGAGCAGGCGCACGTACAGCGTCGGCACGCCCATGAACACCGTTGCGCGCGGCAGTTGCGCAATCGTCGCCTTGGGCTCGAACTTGTTGAACCACAGCATC
>JANOKY010000009.1:0-1817 GCA_031419635.1 Burkholderiales bacterium
GATGGTGCGGCTGCACAAGGTTTACGGCAACCTGATGGTCGACCTGCGAGCCACCAACACCAAGCTGCTGCGCCGCGCCCAGCGGCTGACGATGCAAGCCACCGGCTGCAGCGCCGACGACGCCGAGCGCACCTTGCAAGCCTGCGACTACCGCATCAAGGTCGCCATCGTGGCCCTGAAGCGCGGCATCGACACGCGCCGCGCCGACCGCCTGCTGCAAGCGCATGGCGGCAGCGTGCACGGCGCGCTTGAGGCCGCGTTGCCGTGACCGCAGCGGCGCCGCGCTCGCTTGCGCTCGATGCGCTGCGTGGCGGCGCAGTGGCGCTGATGATCCTGGTCAACAACCCCGGCAGTTGGTCGCATCTGTTCTCGCCGCTCGACCACGCCAAGTGGCACGGCTGCACGCCGACCGATCTGGTGTTCCCCTTCTTCCTGTTTGCGGTGGGCGCCTCGCTGGCCTTCACGCTGCCGCAGATGGGCACCGGCTTGTGGCCCAAGGTGACGAAGCGGGCCGCCTTGATCTTCGCCATCGGCCTGTTCCTCAACGCCAGCCCGTTCGTGCGCTGGAGCGCCGAGGGTGACCTGGTGATGCGCCACTGGGAACAGTTGCGCGTGATGGGCGTGCTGCAACGCATCGCGCTGGCCTACTTCTTTGCTGCGGCCATCGTGCACCTGCTGGGCGCGCGCGGCGCCTTGCGCACGGCCGTGCTGCTGCTGCTCGGCTACTGGGCCGCCTGCGTCGCCTTCGGCGGCAGCGACCCGTACAGCCTCGAAGGTTTTTTCGGCACCGCGCTCGATCGCGCGCTGCTCGGGCCCGCGCACCTGTACCAGGGCGAGGGCGTGGCCTTCGACCCCGAGGGCCTGACCAGCACCGTGCCGGCGGTGGCCCAGGTGCTGCTCGGCCACGCCGCGGGGCGGCTGCTGGTGCGCCGGCCGCCGGGCGCGGCCTTGATCGCGCGCCTGTTCACCATGGCCTGCCTGTTGCTCGCGCTGGGCTACGCCTGGCAGCTCGCAATGCCGCTGAACAAGAAGCTGTGGACCAGCAGCTACGTGCTGCACACCAGCGGCCTGGCGCTGGCCGCGCTGGCGCTGCTGGCGCAATGGCTCGACAGGGGGCCGCGCCGCGGCGCCATCGCGACGGGCCTGCTGGCCTTCGGCCGCAATGCCCTGTTCGTCTTCGTCCTCAGTGGCCTGCTGCCGCGCGTGCTGGCACTGCTGCGCTGGCCCGAAGGCTCGGAGTGGGTGTCGCCGCTGCCGTGGCTCTACCGGCATGTCTTTGCCGCGATCCCCGGTGACCCGCGCCTGGGGTCGCTGGCCTACGCGCTGGCGGTGCTGGCCGCACTCGTTGCGCTGGCGCTGTGGATGGACCGGCGCCGTCTGTACGTCCGCGTCTGAGGCGTTGCGCATTCGCCCCACCCTGGCTTTCACCGATAGGCCGCACACCCCGAGGGCGGATAACTTCGGCATCATTTCCTAACAATCGAAGGCCCGTTCGGGCAGGAGGAACCCCATGAAGCTGAAGTCACTGGCCCAGGGTCTGGTCATCGCCGGTCTCGCCTCGCATGTGCTGGCGCAAGATGCGCAGCGCATCGAAATCACCGGGTCGAGCATCAAGCGGATCCAGGCCGAGGGGGCGCTGCCGGTGTTGGTGATCACAGCCAATGACCTCGCCCGCTCCGGCATCGACTCGGCCGAAGGCCTGCTGCGTTCGCTGGGCATGAATGCCGCGGGCGCCGACAGCGCCGCGAGCAACAACAACGTCTTCGGGTCGGATACCGACCGCCTGACCGGCGGGTCGTCCAACGCCAACCTGCGCG
>JANOKY010000010.1:0-2199 GCA_031419635.1 Burkholderiales bacterium
CCGTCGCGGTCGTGCTGCAGCAGGTGAAAGGCCATCCGCTGTGCCGACTTGACGCCCACGCCGGGCAAGCGGCGCAGGGCGTCGATCAGGGCGTTGAGGCTGGGTTCAGCGGCGCTCACGCGGCCATCGTGGGGTATTCCCAAGCAAACACCGCGGATCCGGCTCTGCCGTGCTGCTGGTGTGCCTTGCAGGCCGCATGGCCGCCAGACGCGGCCATTCCTCGGCCCGTCCAAGCCGACGCTGGTCGGCTTGGAGCCGCGGGCCTCGGCCCCCTCGAGGGGGAGCGGCGCAGCCGCTACGGGGGTGGGCCATCAGAACGGGAATTTCATGCCTGGCGGCATCGGCATGCCGGCCGTCAGCTTGCCCATCTTTTCCGAGCTCACGGCTTCGGCGCGGCGCACGCCGTCGTTGAAGGCGGCGGCGACCAGGTCTTCGAGCATGTCCTTGTCGTCGGCCAGCAGGCTGGGGTCGATGGTGATGCGCTTGACGTCGTGCTTGCAGGTCATGGTGACCTTCACCAGGCCGGCGCCGCTGACGCCTTCAACCTCCATCAGCGCCAGCTCGTCCTGCGCGCGCTTCATGTTGTCCTGCATCGCCTGGGCCTGCTTCATCAGGCCGGCGAGTTGGTTCTTCATCATGGCAACGTTCTCCTAATGCTGTTTGATCGAACCGGGCACGATGCGCGCGGTCTTGAACTGCGCCAGCATCTCCTGCACCAGCGGGTCGTTGTGGATGATCTGCTCGGCCTCCAACTGGCGCCGCTGCTTCTCGGCCGTGGCGCGTTTGGCGGGCGTGTCCTGCGCCACGCCAGCTTCGAGTTCGAGCCGCAGCGTGGCGATGCCCAGCGCTTCGGCCAGGGCCGCCTGTAGCTTGTCGCGCAGCGGCGCCGCGCGCAGCGATTCGCGCTCGACGCGCAGGCGCCACAGCGGTGCAGCGCCGTCGTGCTGTTCGATCAACTCGGCCTGCACCGCCAGCTCGCGTGCCAAGGCGGTGATCAACTGGCGCGCGTCGAGCATGGCGACGATGCCGGCCCAGCGCTCGCCCAGCGGCGTGGGCAGCAACCTCGCTGCTACATCGGCCACGCTGCGCGCTGCAGCCACAAACGGCGGCGGCGCGGGCTGGCGCAGCACATGAACCTCGAACTCGTCGGGCGCTTCGTCGAGCCAGGCCGGTGGTTCGGTGGACGAAGGCTTGGGCGCCGGCCGCGGCGGCGCTGGCGCTGCGGAGGTCGCGGCCGCGGCAACGGCAGCGGGTGCAGCCGACTGGCTTGTCGTAGGTGCCGGCCCCACCGGTCGAGCCGGCGGCGGGCCCTCAGGCGCAAAGGCAAGCAAGCGCAGCAGCACCATCGTCAACGCCGTGTGGGCGTCGGGCGCCAGGTTGAGTTCCTGGCGGCCATGCAGCACCAGGCTGTAGAGCAATTGGGTTTCGTCGGGCCGCAGCAGCGCCGCGAGTTCGCGGGTCTCGGCGCTGTCGGGGTCGGCGTCGGGCAGCGCACCGGGCACCGCTTGCTCCACGGCCATCTGCTGCAGCAGCGCCGTCATCTCTTCGAGCGTGCCGGCAGCCGACAGGCCATGCTCGCGCAAGGCGTCGACGCCGGCCAGCACGGCGCGGCCGTCGCGCGCGGCCAGGGCGCGCACGAAGCGGCTGGCGTGACTGCGGTCGACGCTCCCGAGCATCGCGCGCACGGCCTCGCCGGTGAGGGAGCCGCCGCCAAAGGCAATTGCCTGATCGGTCAATGACAAGCCGTCGCGCATCGAGCCGCGCGCCGCACGCGCCAACAGTCGCAGCGACAGCTCATCAAACGCCACGCCTTCGGCCTTCAGCACCCGCTCAAGATGTTCGTGCACCACCTCGGGCGCCATCGGCCGCAGGTTGAACTGCAGGCAGCGCGACAGCACCGTCGGCAGCATCTTTTCCGGATCGGTGGTGGCCAGCACGAACTTCAAATATTCGGGCGGCTCTTCGAGTGTCTTGAGCAGCGCGTTGAAGGAGTCCTTGGTCAACTGGTGGGCTTCGTCGATCATGAAGATCTTGAAGCGGCCGATGCTGGGCTTGTAGGCTGCGCGCTCGAGCAGGTCGCGGATCTCGTCGATGCCGCGGTTGCTGGCCGCATCGAGCTCCACATAGTCGAGGTAGCGGTCGGCGTCGATCTCGGTGCAGGCGCCGCACACGCCGCAGGGCGTGGCGGTGATGCCGCCC
>JANOKY010000011.1:0-1800 GCA_031419635.1 Burkholderiales bacterium
AGCGCGCCTTCGATCTGTTCATGCGTGATGCCCAGCTCGGCCATGCGCACCGTGTTGGGCTGGACCTGGAACTGGCGCACCTCGCCGCCGATCGGAATCGCGATCTGCATGATCTCGCCCATGATCGAGCTGAACGGGCCCAACCGCGGCACGACGCCTGCGGGCAGGCCTTCCTCCATCGAAGACAGCCGCTCGCCGACCATCTGGCGGGCGCGAAAGATCTCCGTGCTCCAGTCGAAGGTGACGTATAGAAAGGAAAGGCCGGCACTTGAGGTCGAGCGCACAGTCTCGACGCCAGGTAGCCCGTTCATGGTGGTCTCTAACGGGAAGGTGATGAGCTGCTCGACCTCCTCGGCGGCCATGCCACCGGCCTCGGTCATGATCGTGACCGTCGGTTTGTTGAGGTCGGGGAATACGTCCACCGGCGTGCGCGAAAGCGTGAAGGCGCCGTAAGCCATCAGCACCAGGCTGGCGATGATCACCAGCAGCCGGTTGGCCAGGCTGCTGTCGAGTAGCCACTTGAACATGCGGTGGCTCCCGTCAGCGGATTTGGTTGATCAATGTCGCACCCTGGGTGGCGACGCGATCACCGGCTTTGAGGCCTGCCGTCACTGCAACGGTCGCGCCGTCGAGCGGCTCGACCGTCACCACGCGCGGCTCGAAGCGCTCCGGCGCGGTCTTGACCCAGACGATGGTCTGGTTGGCCGGGTTCTTCATCAACGATGCGGTGGGTACCGGCACACCTGCCACCTGGCTGCGCGTCTGCACCACCACCGCCACCGGCTGTCCCACCGCCAGCGCCGCCAGCGCCGGCCCCTCGGCACGAAACGCCAGCGGCAGCGCCTGCTCGCGCAGCGAGCGCGACGCACCGACGAAGACCAGCGGCAGCTTCTGCCCATCGATGGCGAGAAAGGCACCGGCGATGTCGCTCGCCATCTTGACATCGAAGGCCAGCGCCTCGATGCGCAGGCGCGACGGATCGATGACTTCGAACACCAGTTCGCGCGCATCGACCACCTGGCCGGCGACAGCGTTGGCCGAGGCGATCACGCCGCTGACCGGCGCGACCAATGTGTCGCGATTGCTCAGCCCCGCGCCGAGCGCGGCAATGCGCTCGCCCAGGCTCGCGACCTCGCTCTGGGCGGCTTCGATCTCCTTGCGCGGCACGCTGTCGGCGAGTTCATTCAAGCGCGCCAGGCGCTTCTCGGCCAGACTGCGGTTGGCGCGCATCTCAGCCACTTGCGCGGCCTGGTTCGAACGCTCGATCGCACCGGCACTCGGCACCACATAGGCCAGAACTTCGCCCTTGCGCACCGCTTGGCCGAGCGAAGGCAGGCCGCGCGGACCAGCTTGCAGTCGCCCGCCAACGAGCGCCTGCACTTTGCCGCCGGCATTGGGGTCCATCACGACCTTGCCCGACAGCTCGACCGAGCGCGGCAATTGCTTGGCCACGCTGACGATCGTGCGTACGCCCATCTGGCGCTGTGCGGGCTTGGGCAGTGACACGCTGCCGTCGGGCAGGCGTTGCGGGCCGTTCGCGGTAGCCGGCGGTGGGCCGGCGCCGTGGTCATGGCCGGCATCGGCGCGGGCCAGCGGCCACTGCACGGCCAGTGTCAACGCGAGCACGCGCGCCAACATCTCGAACGGGCGCTTCATGCTGCGGCTCCGACGCGGGCCGCGCGTTGGCCGGCGAGCCGGCGCGCGAACCAGGCCAGCGCGCCGAGCAATCCGAGCAATGCCAGGCCGGCCGCTGTCCAGCCGGCGTAGCGGCGCCAAGCGGGCGCGGGCGCGGCCTCGGCC
>JANOKY010000012.1:0-5340 GCA_031419635.1 Burkholderiales bacterium
GAGATGAGCCTGTCGGTCGGCATCTTCGGGGCCGAACCCTGGACGGAGGCGATGCGCCGCGACATCGAAGAGAGCGCCGCCATCGACGCGGTCGACATCTACGGCCTGTCCGAGGTGATGGGCCCCGGCGTCGCCAACGAGTGCATCGAGTCGAAGGACGGCCCGGTGATCTGGGAAGACCACTTCTTTCCCGAGATCATCGACCCCGAAAGCGGCGAAGTGCTGCCCGACGGCAGCGAAGGCGAACTGGTGTTCACGACGCTCACGAAGGAAGCGCTGCCCGTCATCCGCTACCGCACCCGCGACTTGACGCGGCTGCTGCCGCCCACCGCGCGCAGCATGCGCCGCATGGGCAAGATCGTCGGCCGCAGCGACGACATGCTGATCATCCGCGGCGTGAATGTCTTCCCGACGCAGATTGAGGAGCTGGTGCTGCAGCAGGGCCAGTTGTCCGGCCAGTACCAGTTGGTGGTCACGCGCTCGGGGCTGCTCGACGAGATGCAGGTGTTGTGCGAGCTACTGCCTCCGCATGCCGAGGCCGACCGCGCTGTGGTGGCCGGCCTGCTGCAGCAGCGTATCAAGACGCTGATCGGTGTCAGCACCACGGTCAGCGTCGGCGCGCCCGATTCGATCGAGCGCACGCTCGTTGGCAAGGCCCGGCGGGTAATCGACAAGAGACCGAGATAGGGGGCAAGGCATGTACACCCAAGCCATGGACCTGGCGCCGAAGGAAGAGCACCGGGCCGTCCAGTCCACCGAAGACGCCGAGCGCGAAGCCCGCTTCGAAGCCCGCATCGACGCTGGCGACTTCATCGAAGCCAAGGACTGGATGCCCGAGCATTACCGCAAGACCCTCGTGCGCCAGATCAGCCAGCACGCGCATTCCGAAATCGTCGGCATGCTGCCCGAAGGCAACTGGATCACCCGTGCGCCGACGCTCAAGCGCAAGGCGATCCTGCTGGCCAAGGTGCAGGACGAAGGCGGCCATGGCCTGTACCTGTACGCCGCGGCCGAGACGCTCGGCACCAGCCGCGACCAACTCACCGCGGCGCTGCTGTCGGGCCGCGCCAAGTACAGCTCGATCTTCAACTACCCGACACTGTCGTGGGCCGATGTCGGCGTGATCGGCTGGCTGGTCGATGGCGCGGCGATCATGAACCAGGTGCCGCTGACGCGCTGCTCCTACGCGCCGTACGCGCGGGCGATGGTGCGCGTCTGCCGCGAAGAAAGTTTTCATCAGCGCCAGGGTTTCGAGTCGCTGCTGACGATGATGAAGCAGGGCACTGAAGCGCAGCGAGAAATGGTGCAGGACGCGGTGAATCGCTGGTGGTGGCCGAGCCTGATGATGTTCGGGCCGCCCGATGCCGAGAGCCCGAACAGCGCACAGTCGATGCGCTGGGGCATCAAGCGCATCAGCAATGACGAGCTGCGGCAGAAGTTCGTCGACGCCTGTGTTGAGCAAGCGGCGGTGCTCGGTGTCACGCTGCCCGACCCCGCGCTGAAATGGAACGCCGAGCGCAGCGCCAACGATTTCGGCGCCATCGACTGGGCCGAGTTCTGGCGCGTCGTCGGCGGCGACGGGCCCTGCAACCGCGAGCGGCTCGAAGCGCGCAACGCGGCCTGGGACGAGGGCGCCTGGGTGCGCGAAGCAGCGATGGTGCATGCGCGCAAGCAGCAACACAAGCAGGAGGGCGCATGAGCGAGTCCGGTGAATGGCCTCTGTGGGAGGTTTTCGTGCGAGCCAAAGCCGGCCTGGACCACAAGCACTGCGGCAGCCTGCACGCGCCCGATCCGAAAGCCGCGATCCAGTTGGCGCGCGACGTGTACACGCGCCGGCAGGAAGGCACCAGCGTTTGGGTCGTGCGCTCGGACCAGATCGTGGCCAGCGACCCGGCCGACAAGTCGATGTACTTCGACCCGATGGAAGACAAGGTCTACCGCCACCCGACGTTCTATGAACTGCCGGAATCCGTGAACCACATGTGATGACCGCCTCGATTGCGCTGACCCTCACACCCGATGTGCACTACGTCCTGCGCATCGCCGACACCTGCCTGGTGCACGTGCAACGCCTCGTCGAGTGGTGCGGCCACGCACCGGTGCTCGAGGAAGACATCGCGCTGGCCAACCTCGGCCTGGATCTGCTCGGCCAGGCGCGGGCGCTGCTCACGCACGCGGCACAGCTCGAAGGCGGCGGCCACGACGAGGACGCGTTCGCCTTTCTGCGCGACGAGCGCGACTATTTCAACCTCACCCTGGTCGAGCTGCCGCTGCGCCGCGGCGGCGCCGATTTCGCCGACACCCAACTGCGCTGCCTGATCGTTGCCGCGTGGTTGTTGCCGCTGTGGCAGGGCTTGGCGACGTCACGCGACAGCGACCTGGCCGCGATCGCCGGCAAGGCGGCCAAAGAAACCCGCTACCACCTCGAGCATGCCGCCGACTGGGTGGTGCGCCTGGGCGATGGCAGCGAAGAGTCTGCGCGGCGCATGCAGGCCGCGTTGCTGCGTGCCGGGCCTTACCTGGCCGAGCTGTTCGACGACGACGAGGTCGACGCCGCCGCGGCCGACAGCGGCCTCGGCCCCCGCGCCAGCGCGCTGCGCGAGCCGTGGCTGGCCAGTCTGCTCCCCGTGTTCGCCGACGCCCGGCTCACGCCACCCGCCGACACCGCCTTCCGCAGCCACGGCAAGCGCGGCAGGCACAGCGAGCACATGGGTTTTCTGCTGGCAGAGATGCAGCACTTGCAGCGATCGTTCCCCGCAGGCGTGTGGTGACGGCTGCATTGCATTCCCTCCCCAACCGTTCTCCGTCAAAGGGGCGGGAGCAAGACGCATGGACCGTGCTCGGCACCGTGCTCGACCCCGAAGTGCCGGCGCTCTCGGTTGTCGATCTCGGCATCGTGCGCGAGGTGGCGGAGTGCCACGACGGCCACCTCGACATCGTCCTCACGCCCACGTACTCCGGCTGCCCCGCCACCGAAGCCATCGAGTCCGACATTCGCGCGGCGATCGAAAGCGCCGGCCTCGGACCGGCACGAATCACTTACCGCCTGGCCCCCGCCTGGACGACCGACTGGATCAGCGCCGAAGGCAGCCGCAAGCTGGCCGCCTACGGCATCGCACCCCCCGGCTGCCGTGCAGCCGACACCGCCGTGGTGCGCGTGCTCGCCCGCAATGTGCCCTGCCCACGCTGCAAAAGCGCGCATACCGAGCGCCTGTCGGCCTTCGGCAGCACCGCCTGCAAGGCCACGTACCGCTGCCTCGATTGCCGCGAGCCGTTCGAGTACTTCAAGCCGATATGAGTGGTCTGCACTTCCACCCCCTGCGCGTCTCGCGCATCGTTGCCGACACCGACGAAGCGTGCATCGTCTCCTTCGCCGTGCCCGACGCGCTACGCAGTGAGTTCGCCTTCCAACCCGGCCAATACCTGACGCTGCGCCAGCGCATCGGCAATCAAGACCTGCGCCGCTCCTATTCGATTTGCGCCAGCCCCGACGACGGCGAGCTTCGCGTCGGTGTGCGCCGCGTCCCCGGCGGCGCCTTCACGGCCTGGCTGCACGAATCGCTGCACGAAGGCGACACCCTGGACGTGATGCCGCCGCAAGGCAAGTTCATCGTGCCGGGCACCGATGGCACGCCTCGCCACCTGCTGCTGGTGGCCGGCGGCTCGGGTATCACGCCGATGATGGCCATTGCCCAGCACGTGCTGGCCCACGACCCGGCCGCGCGCATCACCCTGGTCTATGCCAACCGCAAGAGCGCGAGCACGATGTTCAAGGAAGAACTCGAAGACCTGAAGAACCGCCACCTCGCGCGCTTCTCGCTCTTCGCTCTGTTCTCGCGCGAGGTGGTTGATTCACCGCTCAACGCCGGCCGGTTGGACCGCGACAAGATGGCCTCGCTGTTGGCCACGGTGATCGACGTGCGCCGCATCGACCAGGCCTTCGTCTGCGGCCCATATGGCATGAACGACGCCGTGCAGGCCGCGCTCGGCGACGCCGGACTGGCCGCGAAGCGCATCCACATCGAACGCTTCGGCGTGCCCCCGACCGAGGCCGACGCGCACCTGCACGACGCCCGCCCTGGCGACGCGCCGCAGGCGCGCATCACCGTGATCCGCGACGGCATCACCCGCGAAGTCGATTTCACGGCCGACACCACCAGCCTGCTCGACGCCGCCGCGCGCGTCGGCCTCGACGTGCCGTTCTCGTGCAAGAGCGGCGTCTGCGCCACCTGCCGCGCCAAGCTGATCGACGGCCGCGTGCGCATGGACCGCAACTTCGCGCTGGATGCAGCCGATCTCGCCGCCGGCTTCATCCTCACCTGCCAGTCGCACCCGCTGACCGAGCGGGTGACGGTGAGCTACGACGAGCGATAGGCGTCATGACACCACGCCCTGGCGTAACGCTGGTCGCACGGCAGCAGTGGAAGCTCACGTTGTTGGGCTGCGGGATTGGTGTGGTCGGAATCTGCCTATTTGCATCCGGTTGGATTGCCGAAGCTATTGGCACAAGCGAAGCGACCGTCACCATGGCCGCAACCGTAGGTGGCGTAGTACTGCTTGTTAGCGGCTGGCTGTCTATCAAATGCCCTGCCTGCGGCTTGAGCCTCCTTTGGCACGGCATGTCGACAAAGCGGCACTCGGATTGGCTGGCGTGGCTATTTGATTTGCGGGCCTGTCCGCGCTGCGGCTACGCTGACACACAGGCAAGCGGCAAGCAATGACGACCTTCCTGTCTGGCCAGTACGCCGCGTCAACGCAAGTGGAAAGGCGACGCTAGACCGATGCCCCGCTCCCGCGCCGCCACCTACGACGACCAGCGCACCCTGATCCTGGCCCGCGCCGCCGAGTTGTTCGCGCGCCGCGGCTACACCGCCGCGTCGATGAACGAGGTGGCCGGCGCCTGTGGCGTGAGCAAGGCGACGCTCTACCACTATGTGCGCGACAAGCACGCGCTGCTGGCGCAGATCGCCGCGGAACATGTGGCGCGGCTCGAAGCGTTGGTGCGGGCCGTGAAAGCTGAGCGACTCACCCCGGCGGCCGAACTCGACGCCCTGATCCGCCGCTTCACGGCCGCCTATGCCGACGCCGAGCACGAGCACCGCGTGCTCACGGAGGACGTCAAGTTCCTCCACGACGCCGAGCGCGCCGCAGTCGAAGGCGGCCAGCGCCGCGTGGTTGCAGCGTTCGCCGGGGCCATCGCCCGCGTGCGCCCCGAGCTCGCGCCGCTGGCCACGCCGCTGGCGATGCTGCTGTTCGGCATGATCAACTGGACCTTCACCTGGATGAAGCCGGGTGGTGCGCTGACGCACCAGACGCTGGCGCCGATCGTCGCCCAGTTGT
>JANOKY010000013.1:0-12851 GCA_031419635.1 Burkholderiales bacterium
GGAAAAGTGGGTCATCGTCGTCACTTCGGTTCTGGATTGGATGAGGTTTTCGATTCGGCTTCGGGCGCAGCGACGCAGCTCGCACGCAGCGCGGCGCGCAATTCCTGCGCCAGCGGCATGCGCATCTCGGCGCGGAGGTAGCGGCCGACGAAGGACTGGCGGCCGTCACCCGACAGCTCGACCAGCGAGCCCTCGCCGTGGTGCGGCTCCACCCGCACCCAGGCGGCGCGGAACTGCGTGCGTTCGGTCTGCGGGCCATGCTGGTGCTCGATGCTGAGTGCACCGCCGGCCAGCGTAATGCGCTCGCAATCGGCGGCATGGCGGGCATAGACCAGCAGCGCCGCACCGACCAGCAGCAGCTCGATACCGGCAAAGGCCAGCACCGGCGAGGCGCCGTACCAGGTGAAGCCCAGCGCAATGCTCAGCGACACCGCGCACAGCGCCAGGTAGGTGCCGAACAGTTGTGCCGGCGAGATCGAGCAGTTGCGCTTGAGCACCCACTGCAAGCCCGCCGCACCACCCTCCAGGGCCTGGGCAAAGCGCCAGGGCGTACTGCTACCCGCGACGGGCGCAGACCAGGGGTGAGGGGCGGTGGCGGTGGTCATGAAGGGGTGTCGGTGCGGCTCAGCGCAGGCGGCGAAGGCACCGGTAAACACACGGGCGCACATCGGCAGGCTGAGCAACGCGAGATTTTAGCCCAGCGCGTGCACGCCTCGCGGATCACCCCGGCAACCGCCTTGTGCCGCGCGCCATCGTGCGCAGGTCGTCGAGCGGCACGCGGGTCTCGCCGGCCAGCTTGGCGCGCGGCAGCGGGTTGAAGGCATGGCCGTAGACCAGCTCGAATTCCAGCGCGATGCGGCCGTCGGCCGCCGCCCGCTCTAGCAGGGCCGCCCGCAGCCGCTCCCGCCAGCGCGGCGTGCGCAGGCCGGCACTGCGCGCCGGGTCGGCGTTGCCACCGAGCGTGCGCAACTCGCCCAGCAGCGCCTCCGGTGTGGCCCAAGTCAGCGTCAGGCGCTCCTGGTCCATCACCGGGTCGGCGAATCCTGCCGCCACCAGCATGTCGCCGAGGTCGTGCATGTCGGTGAACGGCGCGTGGGCCACGCCCCAGCCGGCCTCGCGGTAGATCTCGCGCAGGCCGCGCAGCGTGTCGGGGCCCAGGGTCGAGAACATCAGGAAGCCGTCCACCGCCAGCGCGCGGCGCCAGCGCTGCATCGTCGCAGCCGGGTCGACCACTGCGTGCAGCATCATGTTGGCCCACAGCAGTTGGCCGGCAGCGGGCGGCACCGCGGCTTCGTCCAGCGGCGGGGCTTCACGACGCCAGCGCTGCGCTGACCACCACGGCGCGATCTCGTTGAGCGGCGCGGTCAAGGCCGACGTCGGCTCGACGCGCAACCGCCGCGCCTTCGGGTACACCGCCGCCAATACGGACTCGCTGCCGCCCGTGTGGGCCCACCAATCGATGACCACGTCGGGCCGCTGCCGTATCACCGGCAAGCGCTCGGCCATCCGCCGTGCCACCTCACCGTGCAGCCAGGGCGCTTGCGCCGCGCGAGCGTGACGACTCTGCGCGCGCGCCAGGGCAGCGCCATCGATGGCCCGCGCCGCCATGCGCTAGCCGGCCTTCCGCTCGAGCGCGGCCGCAGGTGCGCCACGGCCCGCGCCGATCGCAGCCGGTCGCTGGCAAACAGGGTCGAAGCGGTCGCAAGTCATGGCGGTGCCGGGCAGTATATTGAGCCGATGCCGTTGCGCACCCTGCTGCCCACGCAATGTGCGGTCTGCCGCGGCTGGGGTCGATCGCGGTTGTGCGGCGACTGCGTTGGGCGCTTCGCCGCTGCGCGCCTGCGCTGCAGGGTTTGCGCCATCGCCGTACCCAGCGGCACGTCGGCGTGCGGCGCCTGCCTGCAACAACCGCCGCCTTTCACGCTCAGCGTCGCTGCGGTCGATTACGGATTCCCCTGGAGTGGCCTGGTGGCGGCGTTCAAGTTCCGCGCCGCAGTCGATCTCGCGCCGGCCCTGGCCGCGTTGTTGGCCGATGCCGTGCGCGCTGCCGACGGGCCGCGGCCAACGTTGCTGCTGCCGGTGCCCTTGTCGGCCGAGCGCCTGGCCGAGCGCGGCATGAACCAAGCCTGGGAGCTGGCGCGGCGGGTCGGCGCGCAACTGAACATCGAGGCGCGTGCCGATGTCTTGCGCCGGTTGATCGACACGCCGCACCTGGCCGACCTGCCACGCGCGCAACGTGCGGCGCGAATTCGCGGTGCGTTCGGCATCGCACCCGGCCAAGCCCATCGCTTGCGCGGCCAGTGCGTCGCCCTGGTCGACGACGTGATGACCAGTGGCGCAACAGCCGCCGAAGCCGCACGCGTGCTACGGGCCGGCGGCGCCAGCGAGGTGCAGGTCTGGGTGGTGGCGCGCACGCCCGTGTCATGACAGCCCCCAACTCGCTTCGCTCGCGTCCCCAGGGATCCGCAGGGGCCCCGTCGTGGCCCTTGGGAGCTCAGGCCGCTTGGGAGCGGCCCGGCGCTGGCCTGAGACGCCGACAATCAGTGCATGTTCAACATCGTCCTGGTCCAGCCCGAAATCCCGCCCAACACCGGCAATGTGATCCGGCTGGCCGCGAACAGCGGCTGTGCCCTGCACCTGATCGAGCCCTTGGGTTTTTCGATGGATGACAAGCTGCTGCAACGCGCCGGCCTGGACTACCACGAGCACGCGAGCACGCAGCGCCACGCGTCATGGGCCGCCTTCGTCGACCGCGAACAACCCGATGCGACACGCTGCTTCGCTTTCACCACGCGTGGCAGCCGCAGCTTGGCCGACGTGATCTGGCAGCGCGGCGACTGGCTGGTGTTCGGCAACGAAACCGCCGGCCTGTCCGCGCCGCTGCGCGACAGCTTCGACGTGAGCCAGCGCGTGCGCTTGCCGATGCGGCCAGGCCAGCGCAGCTTGAATCTCAGCAACGCCGTGGCAGTGGCCGTGTTCGAAGCCTGGCGCCAATGCGGCTACGACGGCGGCGCCTGAGCCGATTCAGTTTTCTGCGCGTGAGCCGCGGCCCATCAGGCCACGCACGGCATCCGGCACCGTCAGCCGGCCCTCGAGCACGCCGACCACGGCCGCGGTGATCGGCATCTCGACGCCCGCCGCGCGGGCCCGCGCCAGCACCATCGGTGCGCTGTGCACGCCCTCGGCGACATGGCCGAGTTCGGCCAGCACCTGCGCCAAGGGCCGGCCCGCGGCCAGCTTCAAGCCGACCTGGCGGTTGCGCGACAGGTCGCCGGTGGCCGTGAGCACCAGGTCCCCGAGCCCCGACAAACCCATGAAAGTTTCCGGCCGCGCGCCGAGCGCCACACCCAGCCGTGTCATCTCGGCAAGGCCGCGCGTGATCAAGGCGGCGCGGGCGTTGAGGCCGGGTGCGCCGGTGCCTGCGGTGCCTGGCGCGGCCAGGCCATCGCACAGGCCCGTGGCGATCGCCATCACGTTCTTCACGGCGCCACCAACCTCGACACCCACCGCATCAGCACTGGTGTAGATGCGCAGCAGCTCGGTGTGAAAGACCGCGGCCACAGCGTCACGCAACGCTTCGTCCGCACTGGCCGCGACCAGGGCGGTGGGCTGGCCGCGCGCCACCTCTTCAGCAAAGCTCGGACCCGACAGCACCCCGGCGTGGGCATGCGGACGCAGCTCGGCGGCGATCTCGTGGCCCAGTCGCCCGCTGCGGGCTTCGAAGCCCTTGCACAGCCAGAGCACGCGCGCGTCGGCGGGCACCGCCGCGAGCATCTCGCGCAGGGCCGACATCGGTGTGGCAATCACCACCAATCCTGTCGCGGCATGGGCCAGTGCGGCGTCAAGGTGATCACCGATCGCCAGCGTCGGCGGCAACAGGACGCCAGGCAGGTAGCGTTCGTTCTCGCGCGAGTCCGTCAGCGCCTGCGCATGAGCCGCGTCACGCGCCCACAGGCGCACCGCGTGACGCGGCGCGGCTTGCACCGCCAAGGCCGTGCCCCAGGCACCGGCACCGAGGATGGTGACGTTCATGCGAACGTCGTGCCCGATCTCAGTTCAGCACGATGCGCGACGGCTCTTCGCTGCCATTGCCCTGCTGCGCCGCGAGCTGCTGCTGCTGGGCTTCGAACATGGCCTGGAAGTTGACTTCCGACAGCAGCACCGGCGGGAAGCCAGCGCGGGTGCAGACATCCGACACGATCGCGCGCAAATACGGGTAGACCATGCCCGGGCAGGCGATGCCCAGGATGGCCTGCATCTGGTCGCTCGGCAGGTTGCGAATCTCGAAGATGCCGGCCTGCTTGGCCTCGATCAGGAACAGCGTGCGCTCCTGCACCTTGGTCGTCACAGTGGCCGTGACGCAGACCTCGAACACGCCGTCGGCCACCGTTTCGGCCGAGATGCCGAGGTTGATGTCGACCTGCGGCTGCTGCTGCTCGAGCAGGATGGCCGGCGAATGCGGCTGCTCCAGCGACAAGTCCTTCAGGTACATGCGCTGGATGTTGAAAACGGGAGGGGCTTCTTGCGGCTCGGCCATGGTGGGGGTTTCCAATGAAACAAACCCGCAGCGGCTGCGGGTTGGGGCCGCGATTATCGCGCAGCAAGCAGCGCCGTCAGGCCGCCGCGCTGGTCGAGCGCGATCAGGTCGTCGCAGCCGCCCACATGGGTGTCGCCGATGAAGATCTGCGGCACTGTGCGCCGCCCGGTCAGGGCCCGCATCTTCTCGCGCTCGGCCGGCTCGAGGTCCACCCGCACCTCATCGATCTGTGCCACGCCGCGCTGCTGCAACAGCGACTTGGCGCGCTGGCAGTACGGGCAGACCCGCGAGGTGTACATGCGAACCAGGTTCATTCGGCAGCGTCGGTGGGGCGATGGCGCGATTGTCCCGCGGCTGCAAAGTCCTTGCTGCCGCTGGGACAGCGCAAGCCGCCTCAGGCTGCCGACTTTTCCACAGGCAGGTTGGCTTCGCGCCAGGCCGCGGTGCCACCGGCCAGCGAGCGCACGTTGTCGTAGCCGGCCTTCTTCAGCAGCGCGATGGCGCGCGACGAACGCGCGCCCGTCGGGCACACCAGCACCAGGGGCAGCGCCTTGTTGCTCGGCAGCGCCTTGTTGTTCGCGCTATCGAGCTGGCCGAAGGGCACGTTGCGCGCACCGCCGGGGTGGCCGGCGGCGTACTCGGCCGGCTCGCTGACATCGATCAGCACCGCCTTCTCGCGGTTCATCAGGCGCACCGCCTCGGCCGTACCAACCGAGCCCGCGCTGGCCACGCCGCCCTTGACCACCGGCCACAGGAGCAAGCCACCGGAAACCGCAGCGGCCAGGAACAGGTGCCAGTTGTTGAGCAGGAAAATGGTCACGTCGCGCGATCGAGGCTGAGGAAGCGGCGAATTATCGCCCCCAAGCTCGCCGCTTCGCGCCCTCGCTGCCCCCTGAGGGGGCGCTGTTTGGTTTGGGGCGGCCCGGCGCCAAACTCATAGAATTCGCGCCCTTCACCGCACTCCCCGCCCGGCCGACCCACCATGCCCAAGCTCGTGCTGATCCGCCACGGCGAATCGACCTGGAACCTCGACAACCGCTTCACCGGCTGGACCGATGTGCCACTCACCGCCACCGGCGTGGCCCAGGCGCGGCAGTCGGGGCGCCTGTTGAAAGACGCCGGCTACGAGTTCGACATCGCCTACACCTCGGTCCTGAAGCGCGCCATCTGGACCCTCTGGCACGCGCTGGATGCCATGGACCGCACCTGGCTGCCGATCGTCAACGACTGGCGCCTGAATGAGCGCCATTACGGTGCGCTACAGGGCCTGAACAAGGCCGAGACGGCAAAACAGTACGGCGACGCGCAGGTGCTGGTCTGGCGTCGCAGCTACGACACGCCGCCGCCTGCACTGGCGCCGAGCGATGCGCGCAGCGAACGCAGCGATCCACGCTACGCGAACCTCGCCCCCGAACAAATCCCGCTGACCGAGTGCCTCAAAGACACCGTCTCCCGCGTGCTGCCGTGCTGGAACGACACCCTGGCGCCGGCCCTGCGCAGCGGCCAGCACATCGTCATCGCCGCGCACGGCAACTCGATCCGCGCGCTGGTGAAATACCTCGACGGCATCGGCGACGACGAGATCGTCGGCCTGAACATCCCCAACGGCATCCCGCTGGTCTATGAGCTCGACCCGGAGCTCAAGCCCCTGCGCCACCATTACCTCGGCGACCCCGAGGTCGCAGCCAGAGCCGCGGCTGCGGTAGCGGCGCAGGGCAAGCGAGCCTGAGACTCAAACAGCGTTGGCTAGAACCACGTTGATGCGCTCGCGCAAGTGCGCGGCCAGGGCCCGGCGATCGGCATGCGATGTGCGTTCGGCGTCGAGCAGTTGCACCTCGACTTGCAGGCCTTTCGCGCAAGCCATGCGCCACAGGCTTTGCATCAGCGTGGTTTCGCCGACGAATTCCACCGCCGGGCTGAAGGCTTGGCCGGGCTGGTGGAAGCGCAGCACCACCGGCTGCACGGGGGTGTCGGTGGCGATCGCCGCCTGCAGCAGATTGGCGTGGAACGGCAGCAGCTCGCGGCCGGCGCCTGTGGTGCCTTCGGGGAAGACGGCCAGCATGTCACCGGCGCGCAGCGCATCGGCCATCTGGTGCACCACGCGCAGGGCGTCGCGCTTGCTCTGGCGTTCGATGAACAGGGTGCCGGCACCGGCAACCAAGCGGCCGACCAGCGGCCAATGCTTGACATCGGCCTTGGAGACGAAGCGTGCCTGCGGTGCCGCGGCGTGGATCGCCGCGATGTCGAGCCACGACACATGGTTGGCCACCAGCAGTGTGGCGCCGCTGCGCGGCGCGCCGTGAACCGCCAGCCCGATGCCCAGCCGGCGCAGCAGCGTGACGGAGAACCACTGAATACGCGCATGCCGGCTGGCCGCGTCGAGCGACGAAAAGCGCCGCCCCATCACCGCCATGCCGTGCAGCACATGCGCGAGCATCCGCGCCAGGCGCCAGGCGCCCAAGCAGCCGCGCATCAGCAGTGCGCGCGCTCGTAGGCCACGCGGCCGGCCACCAGGGTGGTCTGCACGCGGCCGGCCAGCTCGAAGCCGCTGGTGGCGAAGTCGAACGGCGTGTGCTTGCCCTGGCTGACGAGGGCGTCGGCGCGTACCGCCCAGCGTGCGGCCGGGTCGAACAGGCAGACATCGGCCACGCCGCCTTCAACCAGGCGCCCGGCGCTGCTGCCCAGCGAGCCGAGCGCGGCACCGAGCACGCGCACCGGTTCGCTGGTGATGCGCGCGAGTGTTTGCGCCAAACTCAGCTTGCGCTGCTCGCCCCAATGCAGGGCCAGGCCGAGCAGCAGCTCCAGGCCGGTGGCGCCGGGCGTGGCTTCGCCGAACGGCAGCGTCTTCTCGTCGCTGCTGACCGGCGTGTGGTCCGACACCAGGGCGTCGATCGTGCCGTCGGCCAGCGCGGCTTGCAGCGCGTCGCGGTCCCGTTGTTGGCGCAATGGTGGTGTGACACGCATCGCGGCATTGAAGAAACCGATGTCGACATCGGTCAGGTGCAGCGAGTTGATGCTGACATCGGCCGTCACCAGCAGGCCTTCGGCCTTGGCCGCGCGCAGCAACGCGACGCCGGCCGCGCTCGACAGCCGGCACAGGTGCACGCGCGCACCGGTGGCGCGCACCAGCTCGAAGATCGTCTGCAGTGCGATGGTCTCGGCCGCCACCGGCACGCCCGACAGGCCCAAGCGCGTGGCCACTGCGCCGCTGGCGGCCACGCCGCCGCCGAGCCAGGCGTCCTGCGGCCGCAGCCACACCGTGTAGCCAAAGGTGGCGGCGTATTGCAAGGCCCGTTGCAGGGTCAGCGTGTTGACGATCGCCACATCGGCCTGCGAGAAACCGACGCAGCCGGCTTCCGTCAGTTCGGCCATCTCGGTCAGGGTCTCGCCCGCCAGGCCGCGCGTCAGCGCGCCGAGTGGAAACAGCCGGCAGCGGCTCAGCTTGCGGGCGCGGAACTTGAGCATCTCCACCAGCCCCGGCTCGTCCAGCGGCGGGTCGGTGTCGGGCAGGCAGACCAGGCTCGTCACGCCCCCGGCTGCTGCCGCCGCCAGCTCGCTCTCCAGCATCCCCTCGTGCTCGTGCCCGGGCTCGCGCAGGCGCGCGGCCAGGTCGACCAAGCCAGGGGCGACGACCAGCCCCGTCGCATCGATGGTGCGTTCGGGCGCGAAGTCGGGGTTGACCTCGCCGATCGCGATCACGCGGTCACCGGCGATCGCCAGGTCGCCGACGCGGTCCAGGCCGCTGGCAGGATCGATCAGGCGGCCGCCTCTGATGATTAGCTTCATGCTTCATTCCCGGCGATGGTCGACATCACCGCCATCCGCACTGCGATGCCGTAGGTCACCTGCGGCAGGATCACGCTGTGCTTGCCATCGACGACCGACGAGTCGATTTCGACGCCGCGGTTGATCGGGCCGGGGTGCATGACGATGACATCCGGCTGGGCCAGCGCCAGCTTGTCGGGGGTGAGGCCGAAGTGCTTGAAATACTCGCCCGCGCTGGGCAGCATGGCGCCGCTCATGCGCTCGTTTTGCAGCCGCAGCATGATGATCACGTCGGCGCCCTTGATGCCCTCGGCCATGTCGTGGCACACGCGCACGCCCATCTCGCGCAGATCGCCCGGCACCAGGGTCTTCGGGCCGACGGCGCGGATCTCGGGCGCGCCCAGCGTGGTCAGCGCATGGATGTCGGAGCGGGCCACGCGCGAGTGCACGATGTCGCCGACGATGGCCACCGTGAGCTTGGTGAAGTCGCCCTTGAAGTGGCGGATCGTGTACATGTCCAGCAGGGCCTGGGTCGGGTGCGCGTGGCGCCCGTCGCCGGCATTGATGACGTGCACATGCGGCGCGCAATGCTGGGCGATCAGGTACGGCGCGCCACTCTCGCTGTGGCGCACGACGAACATGTCGGCGTGCATCGCGCTGAGGTTGGCGATGGTGTCGAGCAGGCTCTCGCCCTTGGCGGTGCTGCTGCGTGCGATGTCGAGGTTGATCACGTCCGCACTGAGGCGCTTGGCAGCGATCTCGAAGGTGGTGCGGGTGCGCGTGCTGTTCTCGAAGAACAGGTTGAAGACGCTCTTGCCCCGCAACAGCGGCACCTTCTTCACGTCGCGGTCGTTGACCGAGAGGAAGGTGCCCGCGGTGTCGAGGATCTGCGTCAGCACCGCCTTGGGCAGGCCTTCGATCGACAGCAGGTGGATCAGCTCGCCGTGGGCGTTGAGTTGTGGGTTGCGCTTGGACAGCATCAGGCCTCCACCTGCTCGACGGCGAAGGAGTAGCGGCCGTCGTCGGCACGCGCCAGCGACAGCCGCTGCGCCGGTGCCAGCACGATGCGCGCGGCCGCGAAGGCCGGCTCGACCGGCAACTCGCGCCCGCCGCGGTCGACCAGCACCGCCAGCGCCACGCTGGCCGGGCGGCCGAAGTCGTACAGCTCGTTGATGGCGGCGCGGATGGTGCGGCCGGTGTAGAGCACATCGTCGATCAACACGATGCGCCGGCCTTCGACGGCAAAGCCGAGCTTGGTGGTGCCGCTGCCGGCGGCCATGCCGCGTTCGCTGAAATCGTCGCGGTGCAGCGTGCTCGACAGCACGCCCGCTTCACCGGGCAAGCCCAGGTCGGCATGCAGGCGCGCCGCCAGCCAGGCGCCGCCCGACCAGATGCCCACCAGGGCCGCGTCGGGCAGCGTGCCGAGCAGGCTGCGCACGCCCTGGCGCAGCGCGGCGTACAGCGCCTCGGCGTCGAGGTTGAGAGTCGTTGTCGGGCTCATCGTGGCTGCTCGTTGAAAAACTGTTCGAGGATCAGCGCCGCCGACGCGGCATCGACATCCGCAGCACCCGCGGCCAACACCTCGGTCGTCGTGTAGCGCTCGTCGACCTCGTGCACCGGCAGCCCGAAGCGGCCCTGCAGTTGGCGGGCGAAGCGCAGGGCGCGGCGGGTATTGTCGTGCGGCGCGCCGTCGGGGTGGCACGGCACGCCGACCACCAGCGCCGCGGGCTGCCACTCGGCGATCAGTTTGCCGATCGCGGCAAAGCGGGCCTCCTTGCCGTCTTGCGCCAGCGTCGTCAGCGCGGTGGCGCTGTGGGTGAGGCTGTTGCCGCTGGCGACGCCGACGCGGCGGGCGCCGAAATCGAAAGCCAGAAACAGCGACGGCGCGGCAGCTTGTGCAGCGCGCGCGGTAATCAATGGAGCACCCTCGCGCTGCGCGCGATCCCTCCGAGAGGGATGCCGCCTTTCTTGGGGCGGCCCGGCGCAAGGCTCATGCGTGCCCCGCCTCCTGGCTCAGCATGCGCGGGTCGAACCCGAGCAGGGACAGCGCGCGGTCGTAGCGCTGCTCGATGGGGGTGTCGAAGATCACCTCGGGCCGGGCATCGACCGTGAGCCAGCCGTTGCGGCCAAGTTCGTCTTCGAGCTGGCCGGCGCCCCAGCCGCTGTAGCCCAGCGTGACCAATATCTTCTTCGGCCCGGCACCGCTGGACAGGGCTTCGAGTACGTCCTTGCTGGTGGTCATGTCCAGCCCGCCGCCGGCAATCGACAGGGTCGAGTTGTAGGGGCTGTCCTTGTCCGACTGGCGCTCGTGCAACACGAAGCCGCGCTCGGTCTGCACCGGGCCGCCGAAGTACACGGGGGCATCGGCCAGGTCGTCGCGGGTCAGGCTGAGTTCGACCTTCTCGAACAGGTTCTTCAGCTTGATGTCGATCGGCTTGTTGATGACCAGGCCGAGCGCGCCCTTCTCGGTGTGCTCGCACAGGTAGACCACCGCGCCGGCGAAAATCTGGTCGGCGATGCCGGGCATCGCGATCAGGAACTGATTGGTCAGGTTGATGCGGCTGTCGCTGGCCATGGTGCACCGATTCTATCGACTGCGCCGACAATCGCGGCATGCCCGATGTTTCCGCCCCGGTCGATCATTTTTTTGCCCGCCTGGCCGAGCACCTCGCGCAGGGCAGCCTGGCCAAACTGGTGCTGGCCAAGCACCAGGGCGAACCGGCCGACCTGGTGCGCCTGACGGTGCGCCCGCTGCTGCTGCGCGGACAGCCGCACTTGAGTTTTCTGTACACCCACGCCACCCGCGACATCACCCACAACCATCCGGTCGCCGAGGGTCTGGCCGAGTTGCGCCAACGGGTCGGCAGCGCCTTTCGCCACGCCCATTTGCTGGCTGCGGGTGAAGACTTGGAGCTGCGCTTCAGCAAAAAGGGCCAGGCCAGCCTGCACCAGCAGGCCAACGCGCGCGAGGCCGCGCCAGCGCAAGCGCACGACCGCGAAAAGCACCGCCACGTGCTGCTGGACACGCCCTTCCTCACTGCGCTCGGTGTGACCGCCCCCGACGGTCAACTGGTGCCGGCAATGGCGCGCAAGTTCAAGCAGATCAACAAGTTCGTCGAGGTGCTGGACCACGCATTGATGGCCTCGCCGCTGAAAGCACAGGCGCACATCCGCGTGGCCGACTTCGGCAGCGGCAAGGGCTACCTCACCTTTGCCGTGCACCACCACCTGCGCCACACGCTGGGCCGCGACGCCGTGGTCACGGGGGTCGAGCTGCGGCCCGACCTGGTGCAGTTGTGCAACAAGGCGGCCGAGAAACTGGCACTGGTCGGCCTGCACTTCGAGCTCGGCGATGTGCGCGAGCGAGCCGCGGCGCCGCTGGACATCATGATTGCGCTGCACGCCTGCGACACCGCCACCGACCATGCCATCCACCTGGGCATCCGCTCAGGCGCGGCGCTGATCATCTGCTCGCCCTGCTGCCACAAGCAGCTCAGGCCGCAGCTCGAAATTCCGGGCGTGATGGCGCCGATGCTCAAGCATGGCATCCACCTCGGCCAGCAGGCCGAGATGCTCACCGACAGCCTGCGCGCGCTGCTGCTCGAAGCCCATGGCTACGACACCCAGGTGTTCGAGTTCGTCAGCCTGGAGCACACCAGCAAGAACAAGATGATCCTGGCTGTGAAACGCGCGCAGGCATTGCCGGCGGCACCGGTGCTGGCACAGATCCGCGCCATCAAGGATTTCTATGCCGTGCGCGAGCAGTGCCTGGAGACCTTGCTGGCGGCGCCTGCATGAGCCACAAAACACTCGACAGCGCCCTGGTCTGGCTGCGCCGCGATCTGCGCACCGACGACAACGCCGCGCTGTACCACGCGCTGCGCGCGGCCCGGCGGGTGTGGTGCGCCTTCGTCTTCGACCGCACGATCCTCGACGCGCTGCCGCGCGCCGACCGCCGCGTCGAATTCATCCGCGACAGCCTGCTCGGCCTGGACGCGCAACTGCGCGCGCTGGCGGCCTCGCACGGCCACGAAGGCGTGGCCCTGCTGGTGCGCCACGGCCACGCGGCGCAGGCGCTGCCGCAACTGGCCACCGATCTGCATGTGCAGGCGGTCTACACCAACCACGACGACGAACCCGACGCGCTGGCCCGCGACGCCCAGGTGCGCGGCACACTGGCCGCCGCCGGCATTGCGCTGCACACCAGCAAGGACCATGTGCTGTTCGAGCGCAGCGAAGTGCTGACGCAAGCCGGCGGGCCCTTCAGCGTGTTCACACCGTACAAGAACGCCTGGTTGAACAAGCTCGAGCCGTACTTCGTCAAGGCCTACCCAGTGGCGCACCACGCCGCGGCGCTGGCCGCCGTGCCGGCCGGCGTCGCGACGGGCGTGCCGACGCTGGCCGAGATCGGCTTCGAGGCCACCGACCTGCACACGCTCAAGCTGCCCAGCGGCGCGGCCGGCGCGCAGGAGCTGCTGGGTGATTTTCTGTCGCGCATCGACCGCTATGACGAGACGCGCAACTTCCCTGCCGTCAAGGGGCCGAGCTA
>JANOKY010000014.1:0-3088 GCA_031419635.1 Burkholderiales bacterium
CAAGTACGGGCCGATCGCCGACGCCGAGTTCCTGGTCTGGATCGAAGCGAATCTTGACGCGCTGCTGGCGCGCGACCCCGAGGCCCTGTCCCACGCCGTGCAGCGCTGCTGCGAAATCAAGGCCGCGGTCGTCGGTGCCGACGAGCGCGAAGCCGGCCTGGGCTACGGCCAATGGCTGCATGGTGAGGCGGTGGGCTGCGGCATGGTGCTGGCCAGCGAGCTGTCGGTGCAGCTCGGCTTGATGCCGGCGACGTTTGCCGAACGCATGCGACGTCTGTGCGAGAGGGCGCACCTGCCGGTGCGCGCACCCGAGCTCGGCGCCGAGCGCTACCTCGAGCTGATGCGCATCGACAAGAAGAGCGAAGGCGGCGCGCTGCGCTTCGTGCTGATCGAAGCGCTCGGCCGTGCCGCGCTGCGCCCGGTCAGCGATGCCCAGGTGCGCGCCGTCCTGGCGGCCCATTTCGGCTGACCAGGCTGGCATGCTCGCGCGCTACGCTTGCGACCCGGCACGCAGCCGCGGGCGCCGCATCGCCGAGCCGTTGTCGCCGCCGCGCACCGAGTACCAGCGCGACCGCGACCGCATTGTCCACAGCACGGCCTTCCGCCGCCTGGTCTACAAGACGCAGGTCTTCGTCAACCACGAGGGCGACCTGTACCGCACCCGGCTGACGCATTCGCTCGAAGTGGCGCAGCTCGGCCGCTCGATCGCGCGCGCGCTGGCGCTCAACGAAGACCTGGTCGAGGCCATTGCGCTGGCACACGACCTCGGCCACACGCCCTTCGGCCACGCCGGCCAGGACGCCTTGCACGAGTGCATGCAGGGCCATGGCGGCTTCGAGCACAACCTGCAGAGCCTGCGCGTGGTCGACAAGCTGGAGCAGCGCTACCCCACGTTCGACGGCCTGAACCTGTGCCTGGAAACGCGCGAAGGCATTCTCAAGCGCTGCTCGTTGGGCGTGGCCGCAGCGCTGGAAGCGGCCGAGCCCGGCGGTGTGGCTCGGCGCTTCATGGCGCAGCAGCAGCCCAGTCTGGAGGCGCAGTTGGTCAACCTGGTTGACGAGATCGCCTACAACGCGCACGACATCGACGATGGCGTGCGCTCGGGCCTGCTCGACATGGCGCAGCTCGACGCCATGGCCCTGTTTGCGCAGCATCGCGACGCAGCGCTCGCCGAGCATCCGCACCTGCAGGCACTGCCGCGCCGGTTGCTCGCCGAGACGCTGCGCCGCATGTTGTCGGCGCAGGTGCATGACGTGATTGCGGCCACGCAGGCCCAACTCGCCAGCCATGCCCCCGCGGATGCCGACGCCGTGCGCGCGCTGCCGCCCCTGGTGTGCTTCAGCCCGGCGATGCGCGAGCAGAGCACGCAACTCAAGCGCTTTCTGTTCGGCGCCTTGTACCGCCATCCGCAGGTGATGGCCACCACGCAGCGCGCACGCGACGTGGTCCAGGCGCTGTTTGCGGCCTATATCGATGCACCCGGCGAGATGCCGGCCGAGCAGGCTGCCGCCTTTGCCCAGCGCGGGCACCGGGGGGTCGCCGATTACATCGCTGGCATGACCGACCGATTTGCCGCCCGTGAGTACCGCCGTCTCACCGGCCTGCCGGCCTTCATGCCGGCCTGACGCGCCGTGGCCCGCGCACCCAGGCTGGCGCTGTCCGGCGAGCTGCACTACCTGCTGCAACGAGGGCACAACCGGCAAAGCGTCTTCGCGGACGACCGCGACCGCGAGGTCTACCTGGCGATGCTGCGTGACGCGGCTCGGCAATACGGCCTGGCAGTCCATGCCTATGTCTTGCTCGACAGCGAAGTGCACCTGCTGGCCACGCCAGGCGAGGCCGGGTCGCTCAGCCGTTTGATGCAGTCACTCGGCCGCCGTTACGTCGCTGCCTTCAACCGCCGACACGGGCGCATTGGCACTTTGTGGGCGGGCCGCTTCCGCTCAGGCCTGGTCGATGGTGCGACGCTGGCTATGGACGCGGTGGTGCACATCGAATCGTTGCCCGTGCGCGCGGGGCTCGCGGGCGCAGCCGGGGATTGGCCCTGGTCCAGCGCGGCCCACCACCTGGGCAGCCAACGCGACCTGCTGGTTACGGAACACCCGGCCTACTGGTCACTCGGCAACACACCGTTCGAGCGGGAGTTGGCGCATGCTCACAGGCTGCGCGACGGTGTACCTGCTGCACAGGCAGAGCGTTTCGAGCGCGCGGTGTTTCAGGGCAGGGCCGTGGGACCGCCGCCGTTCGGTATTCGGATTGCGCAGAAGACCGGTGTCCCGGCGCAGTCCAGACCAAGAGGCCGCCCCTTGCGAACGCCTGCCAAGGTCAACAAAAAGACTGTCCCTAATTAATAGTGCCTGCTGGATCGGTTGAAGATAAATTGAGTCTGACCCTATTTATTGCTGTTGTCGGCCATGCTGCGGCGCAGTAATCTCGCCGTCCCGCGAACATCTCTCTGGAGAGCGCCATGACCCAGGCTGCCCCGCAAGAACACCCGGCCGGCGTCTGCGCGCTCGACGCCGCTGCCGCTCACGGCCTGTACCGGCCCGAAAGCGAGCACGATGCCTGCGGCGTCGGCTTCGTCGCCCACATCAAGGGCCAGCGCGCGCACAGCATCGTCGAGCAGGGCTTGAAGATCCTGGCCAACCTCGACCACCGCGGTGCGGTCGGCGCCGACAAGCTGATGGGCGACGGCGCCGGCATCTTGATCCAGCGTCCCGACGAGTTTTACCGCGCCGAGATGGCCATGCAAGGCATCGACCTGCCACCGCCGGGCGAATACGGCGTGGGCATGATCTTCCTGCCCAAGGAACACGCCTCGAGGCTGGCCTGCGAGCAGGAACTGGTGCGCGCCGTCAAGACCGAGGGCCAGGTGCTGCTGGGCTGGCGCGACGTGCCGGTGGACCGCGAGATGCCGATGTCGCCGGCGGTGCGCGCCAAGGAGCCGGTGATCCGCCAGATCTTCATCGGCCGCGGCCCCGATGTGATCGTGCCCGATGCGCTGGAGCGCAAGCTCTACGTCATCCGCAAGACCGCCAGCTCCGCCATCCAGGCCTTGAAGCTGACGCACAGCCGCGAGTACTACGTG
>JANOKY010000015.1:0-1615 GCA_031419635.1 Burkholderiales bacterium
CGCTGCTGCCGATGACGCGCTCGACCGCGCACTCGGCCGGCTGGCAGTGGCGCATTCCGTTGCAGCACCGCACCGGCAACGGCCACATTTACTGCAGCAGCTTCATGGAGCAGGACGAGGCCACGGCCATCCTGTTGAAACACCTCGATGGCAAGCCGCTGGCCGACCCGCGGCCGTTGAAATTCACCACCGGGCGGCGCAAGACCTTCTGGAGCCGCAACTGCGTTGCAATCGGCCTGTCAAGCGGCTTTCTCGAGCCGCTCGAATCGACCAGCATCCACCTGATCCACACCGCGGTCTCGCGCCTCATCAGCTTCTTCCCGCACACTGGCTTCGACGCTGCCGACATCGCCGAATACAACACCATGACGCATTGGGAGTACGAACGCATCCGCGATTTCCTGGTGTTGCATTACAAGGCCACCGAGCGCAGCGACTCCGAGTTCTGGAACTACTGCCGCAACATGTCGATTCCCGACACCTTGCAGCGCAAGATCGATCTGTTCCGCAGCAACGGGCGCATCTTCCGCGACGGGCTGGAGCTGTTCGCCGAGCCGAGCTGGCTGCAGGTGATGGTGGGCCAGCGCATCGTGCCGCGCGCCTACCACCCGTTCGCCGACCTGCGGCCCGAAGCCGAAGTGCTGGCCTATGTGCAGAACGTCGAACAAGTCATCGCCAAATGCGTCAACGTGATGCCGGCGCAGGCCGAGTTCATCGCCGAGCATTGCGCGGCGGGTCCCGCTTCGAGATGAACAAGGGCGACATCAAGGCGCATGGATGGGACCGGCGCACGGTGCTCGCCGCCGGCCTGTTGGCCGCGTTGCCGGCGCGTCCCGCTCGTGCGGCCGCGCGCCGCACGCTCACCGTCGCTGCCTTTCCGCTCGTCGACCAGATCGTCAAGGCCGCGATCCCGCAGTGGCGGCGCCTGCACCCGGACGTGGACATCCAGGTCGTGAGCCGTCAGTACGCCGACCACCACACCGCCATGACCACGGCGCTGTCAACCTCGGTCTATCTTCCCGACGTGATGACGCTCGAAGCCAGCTACGTCGGCCGCTTCTCGCAGGGGCGCGGCCTGGACGATCTGCTGCAGCCGCCGTACCGCGCCGCGCAATTCCGTTCGCGTTTCGTGCCCTATGCCTACGACCAGGCGATCAATCCGCGCGGCGAGCTGGTCGCGCTGCCGACCGACATCGGGCCCGGCACGCTGCTCTACCGCGCCGACCTGCTGGCCAAGGCCGGCGTGAGCGAAGCCGATCTCACGCCCTCATGGGAGGCGTACGTCAATGCCGGCGTGAAGATCAAGGCGGCCACCGGCGCCTACCTGATCTCCAACGCCCAGGTCGTCAAGGACATCGTCATCCGCAGCGGCCTCAAGCCCGGCGAAGGCCTGTACTTCGACCGCGACTCGCGCGTGCTGGTGAACTCCCCGCGCTTCGTGCGCGCCTTCGAGCTGGCGCGCAGCGTGCGCCGCAACAAGCTCGACGCGCGCGTCAACGCCTGGTCCAACGAATGGGCCGAGGGCTTCAAGCGCGGCACCCTGGCCACCGAGCTGTCGGGCGCGTGGATGGTGGGCCAGATGGCCAACTGGGTCGCGCCCGACACCAAAGGCCTG
>JANOKY010000016.1:0-3267 GCA_031419635.1 Burkholderiales bacterium
CGTCGCGTCCACCGCCACCGGCGCGCCGGTCGCGGCGACGACCTGGGCGAAGCTGGTATTGCAGACGTTGTCGGTGACCGCGAAGCGGCCGTACATCACCGGGTACATGGCCGACAAGATCGGCCCGTTGCCCAGGCCCCAATGGGCGTTGTGCATCTGGTCGTGGTCGGGCGTCCAGCCGTAGGCGCGCAGCTTGTTCAACGCGTCGAGCGACCGGGCGGCCGTGTCGGCACCGGTCAGCAAGCCTTTGGCCGCCAAACCGTCGCAGCGCGCGGTGGCGCGAGCAGTCATGCCGGCGATGACAATGAAGTTGAAGGTCGTCAGCTCGGCCATCGCCGCC
Source organism: Burkholderiales bacterium (assembly GCA_031419635.1). GTDB lineage: Bacteria > Pseudomonadota > Gammaproteobacteria > Burkholderiales > Burkholderiaceae_C > CADEEN01. The sequence continues at coordinate 341 of JANOKY010000016.1, forward strand.
GGGGCAGCCAGCGCGGCACAGGGCTGGTACAGGTTGCCGTAGGTGGTGAAATCGGCCAGCGTCTTGCCGAAGCCAGTGACCGGCACGCCACCGAGCTGGATACCGTAGCCGGTCGCAGTCGGCATTTCGGTTACCGGTTCCACGGCCACCACGCCATCGATCAGACCGCCGGTATCCAGTTCGGCCGCGCGCAGCACGGCCGCGCCGCCATTGGACACCATGCCGGCGATGACCAGGGTGTTGGCCGCGGTGAAGGGTACCGGTGTCGCCGCCGTGCCGTAGCGGTCGTTCAGGGCGAACAGCGCATAACTCGCGGCAGCCAGGGTGTCGTTGCCCCAGTCCTTCTCGGAGTTCTGCTGCGAATGCACCTGCTTCAGCGCGAGCCGGTTCGGGAACAGCGCGTTGTAGGCCGTGCGGGCGGCGTCGGTGATGTTGGCGGCGAAGTGGGTGAGTGCGCCGGCGGCGGCTCGGGTGGCGCGGGTGCCGTCGATCTTGTTGACCGTGTCGTCGGTCAGGTCATACAGGCCGACGCCCCTGCCGGCATCCGTCAACGCGACCGCGCAGCCGCGCTTCAGGCCCCATTCACTGGCCGCGGCCACCGCGCCATACACGCCGCGCGAACCCGAGGACGGACCGAGGACCAGGCAAGGGGCTGCCTGGTTGAAGCTGTCGGGAATCTGCACCGCGATGACCGTTTGCTTGCGGCCGGTGCCGTCGTCGAGCGTGGCGATGTACTCGCGGCCCGGAATCAGGCCTTCATTGGCGGTCGCGACACCGGCGATGTCAACGTTCGGCCCGTAAAGCGTGCCGTAGCCGCCATTGGCGGTGAAGTCGGCCAGGCCGCGGTAGTTGCTGAAGAGGGCGTTGCGGCGCAGTTCCAGCGCGGTCGGTGCAAGCGGGTCGGCATACACAGGCGCTGCCGCAGCGCCGATCCCGGTTTTGCCCAGGCCGGCGGTCAGCAGATCCTGCGTCGCCGCGGTGGTGCCGCTGCCCAGTGCCGTGGCGGGATAGACCGTGACCCCCTGCTGGGTGATGCCCGCGGGCAGGTTGTTGGTCGGCAAGTCGTCGTCGCCGCCAAAACAGCCGCTCATCAGGGCGCTTGTCACGCTCGTCAGGGCCAACAGCTTCACGGCGGCGGAAATCGAATTCAGTTTCAGTTTCAAGGCAGTCTCCTGGGGTGGAACAACAACAAAAGCGTGATCAGCCGCGCGAGCCGAGGGCTCGAAGACGTCCGACCACACCGCTTGGAAAGTGATACACGGAAAGCACGAACAGCACGCCGAGCCAGAGCAGCCAGCGGTCGGGCGTGACGAGCGTGCCGAGCAGCGGCACGCCTTCGAGCGCGCCGGCACCGAGCTTCAACAGGTCTTGCAAGTAGTTCTGCGCCAGCACGAAGAGCACGCTGCCGATCACGGCGCCGTACAGCGTGCCCATGCCGCCGATGACGACGATCAGCAGGATGTCGAGCATGACTTCGAACGACAGCGTGGTGTCGGGCCCGGTGTAGCGCAGCCACAGCGCCAGCAGCGCGCCGGCTGCGGTGGCGAAGAGGGCGGCGAGCACGTTGGACAGGGTGCGGTAGACGACGACGCGGTAGCCCAGGGCCTCGGCGCGGAAATCGTTTTCGCGGATCGCCTGCAGCACGCGGCCGAAGGGCGAGTTGACGATGCGCAGCATGATTAGAAACAGCAGCACCGCCGCGCTGAACAGCAGGTAGTAGGTGATCACCTTGCCGTCGATCGCCAGCCCGAACAACGGCTCGGCGAGGGCTTCGAACGCCGGGCTCAGCAGCAGCGGGTTCTTGAAGCTCAGGCCATCTTCGCCGCCGGTGAAGTCGCTCAACTGCGAAGCCAGGGTCTGGAACGCGGCGGCCACGGCCAGCGTGATCATGGCGTAGAAGATGGCCTTGACACGCAGGCTGAACAGGCCGATCACCAGCGACAGCAGCAGTGAAACGGCCAGCGCCGCAATCAGGCCGATGCCGACCGCGAACCAGCCTTCGCCCAGCCGGGTGCTGGCGATCGCCACGCCATAGGCGCCGATGCCGAAGAACATCGTGTGGGCAAAGCTGACGATGCCGGTGTAGCCGAGCAGCAAATCGAAGCTGGCGACGAGGACGATGAAGACCAGCATCTTGGCCGCCACCGACAGGGCCTTCGCGCCCGGGAACAGGAAGGGTGCCAAGGCCAGGGCGATGACGATCAGGATCAACGCCGCGGCCAGCCAGCGGCTCTTCGGCAGGTCGTGCGAGAGAAGCCGGTTCAACGCGTTCATCGTGATGTCACCGGATAGAGCCCCTGCGGCCGCCACAACAGCACCGCGACCATCAGGCCGATGTTGGAGAACAGCGCGACCTTGGGCGCCAGGAAGCCGGTGTAGTTGGCCAGCAATCCGACCATCAACGCGCCGACGAAGCAGCCGAGCGTCGAACCGAGCCCGCCGATGATGATGACGATGAAGATCAGCACGTTGACCTGGGCCCCTATCTGCGGCACGACGCTCTGCTGGTACAGGCCCCAGAGCACGCCGCCCAGGCCGGCCAGCGCCGAGCCGACGACGAACACGCCGATGAACAGGCGCTCGATGCGGTAGCCCAGGCTCTCGACCATCTCGCGGTCCTGCACGCCCGCGCGCACCAGCAGGCCGACCTTGGTGCGGCCGAGGACCCAGAGCATCGCCGCGAACACGACCCCGCCGATGACGACCGCCAGCACACGGTACTTTTCGATCGCCGCCGTATCACCAAAAACCGCGAACAGAAAGGCCCCGCGCAGCGATTCGGGCAACGGCAGCGGGATCTGCTGCGGCCCCCAGATGACCTTGATCAGCTCTTCGCCGACGATCATGCCGCCCATCGTGATCAGGATCTGCTTCAGGTGCTGGCCATAGACCGGGCGCACGATCACGCGCTCGAAGGCGAAACCGAT
>JANOKY010000017.1:0-5121 GCA_031419635.1 Burkholderiales bacterium
GAACTCGGCGATGACGAGTTCCGCCCGCTGCGCCTGCAAAACGGCTGGTACGTGCAGCGCCATGCGCCGATGTTGCGCGTGGCCGTGCCCTATGGCGAACTGAGCAGTGCGCAGTTGCGCCAGCTCGCGGTCATCGCAAGAAAATTCGACCGCGGCTACGGCCACTTCACCACGCGGCAGAACCTGCAATACAACTGGATCCCGCTGGCGCAGGCCGCCGACGTGATGGACCTGCTTGCCGCCGTCGATATGCACGGCATCCAGACCAGCGGCAACTGCATCCGCAACATCACCAGCGACGCGCTGGCGGGCATCGCCCCCGACGAGATTGTCGACCCGCGGCCGTACTGCGAAATCCTGCGCCAGTGGAGCACGCTGCACCCCGAGTTCGCCTTCCTGCCGCGCAAGTTCAAGATCGCCGTCACCGGCGCCACCGAAGACCGCGCGGCCACGCTGTGGCACGACATCGGCCTGCACCTGTTGAAGAACGAGGCCGGCGAAGTCGGCTTCAAGGTCTTCGTCGGCGGTGGCATGGGGCGCACGCCGGTGATCGGATCGCTGGCCAGCGCCTTCGTGCCGTGGCATCAGATCCTTGTCTACATCGAGGCCATCGTGCGCGTCTACAACCGCTACGGCCGGCGCGACAACGCCTACAAGGCGCGCATCAAGATCCTGGTCAAGTCCGAAGGGCCGAAGTTCTTCGAAGCGGTGAACGCCGAATTCACGTCGATCCTCGAGCGCGACATCGACGGCAGCACGCAACTGATCACGCAGGCCGAGCTCGACCGCGTGTCGGCGTCGTTCAAGGTGCCGGCTGGCATCAAGCAGGTGATGAGTGGCTACTCGAACAGCGCCGCCAACGATGCGCCGCTGGCCTACACCCGTTGGCGCGAGCGCAATGTGCACCCGCACCGCATCCCGGGCTACCGCGCGGTGACGTTGTCGCTCAAGCGCGCCGGCCAGGCCCCCGGCGACGCCACCGACGTGCAGATGGAACAGGCCGCCGTGATCGCCGAGCGCTTCAGCCACGCCGAGTTGCGCGTCACGCACGACCAGAACCTGCTGCTGCCCTGGGTCCGCGAGAGCGAGTTGTTCGCGCTCTGGCAAGCGGCCAGGGCGGCGAGTTTCGCAACGCCCAATATCGGCTTGATCACCGACATGATCGCCTGCCCGGGCGGCGATTTCTGCGCCCTGGCCAATGCCCGCTCAATTCCGCTGGCGGCGCAGATCACCGAGCGCTTCACCGATCTCGACGAGCAGTACGACATCGGCGACATCGACCTGCACATCAGCGGCTGCATCAACTCCTGCGGCCACCACCACAGTGGCCACATCGGCGTGCTCGGCGTCGACAAGGACGGCGCCGAGTGGTACCAGCTCACGCTCGGCGGCTCCGACGGCACGACCCCCAGCGGCGCCTCGGTGGCCGGCAAGGTGATCGGGCCGTCGTTCGCAGCCGACGAAATCGCCGACGCCATCGAAGCCGTGATTGCCACCTACCGGCGCGAGCGCGCCGCCGGAGAGCGCTTCATCGACAGCGTGCGCCGGCTGGGCACCCTGCCCTTCCGCGCCGCCACCGATGCGGTGCGCCAGGCCACCGCGGTTCACGCTTGAGTCGATTCAGGGAAGCCCAGACCATGAAATTCATCGACCCGCACCACGACTGCTGGCATGCCGCGATCGGCGAAGACGGGCCGATGCCCACGCCCGACCCCTGCGCGAACCGCCTGCTCACGCTCGAGCAGTGGCATGCCGTGCGCGACCAGTGGCCGCATGCGGTTCGCGCCGGCGTCGTCGTGCCCAACGACACCGACATCGAGACGCTCGAGCCCGACTTGCCGCGGCTGGCGTTGATCGCACTGCAGTTTCCGAAATGGGTCGACGGCCGCGCCTACAGCCAGGCCCGCCTGTTGCGCAGCCGCCTGCGCTACAGCGGCGAAGTGCGCGCCACCGGCGAGGTGCTGGTCGACATGTTGCCGCTGTTGCACCGCACCGGCTTCGATGCGGTGCAATTGCGCGCCGACCAGAGCCTCGAGTCGAGCCAGCGCGCGCTGCGCTTCTTTGCCGACCACTATCAGGGCGACGTCAACGAAACCCAGCCGCGCTTTGCCCGCAAGGTGGCCTGATGAGCGCTGTCAACCTGAACGCGCGGCCGAGCGACAGCTTCGAGGCCAAGCTCGCGCACACCACCGCGGTGCTGACCTCGGCCGCGGCCGAGCATGGCTCGCGCATCGTCCAGGCCACCAGCCTGGGCGCTGAAGACATGGTCATCACCGACCTGATCGCCAAAGGCCACCTGCCGATCAGCATCGGTACGCTCGACACCGGCCTGCTGCACGCCGAAACGCTGGCCTTGTTGTCGGGCATCCAAACCCACTACGGCATCCGCATCGAGGCGATGCAGCCGCAGCGCGAGGCGGTGATCGAGTTCGTTGCCAGGAACGGCGAACGGGCGATGTACGACAGCATCGCTTTGCGCAAGGCCTGCTGCGCGGTGCGCAAACTCGAGCCGCTGTCGCGCCTGCTGGCCGGCAAGACGGCGTGGATCACCGGGCTGCGCCGCGAGCAGTCGGACCACCGCGCCGCGGTGCCGTTCTCCGAGCGCGAAAGCAACGGCCGCCTGAAGTTGAACCCGCTGGCCGACTGGAGCTGGGGCGACGTCTGGCACTACATCGCCGTCAACGAGGTGCCCTACAACGCGTTGCACGATCAGTTCTATCCGAGCATCGGCTGCGCGCCGTGCACGCGCGCGATTTCGCTCGGCGAAGATTTCCGCGCCGGGCGCTGGTGGTGGGAAGACGAAGCCGCCAAGGAATGCGGTCTGCATGTGAAAACCAGTGAAGGAGTGGCTGCATGAATGCGCCGATCTCGATCGACAAACTGTTGCCTGAACTCGATCAACACCATCTCGATCACCTCGAAGAAGAAGCCATCTTCATCCTGCGCGAAGTGGCAGCCAGCTTCGAGCGCCCGGCGCTGCTGTTCTCCGGCGGCAAGGATTCCTGCGTCGTGCTGCGCCTGGCCGAGAAGGCATTCAAACAACGCGCGAACCAGAAGAATCGCAACGACTTCAAAGGCCGCCTGCCGTTCCCGCTGCTGCACGTCGACACCGGCCACAACTTCCCCGAAGTCATCGCCTTTCGCGACCAGCGCGTGGCCGAGATGGGCGAGCGCCTGGTCGTCGGCCACCTGGAAGACTCCATCGCGCGCGGCACGGTTCGCCTGGCCCACCCCCTCGAATCACGAAACGGCCACCAGACCGTGGCCCTGCTCGAAGCCATCGAGGAACATCGCTTCGACGCCCTGATTGGCGGCGCGCGGCGCGACGAAGAAAAGGCCCGCGCCAAGGAGCGCATCTTCAGCCACCGCGACAGCTTCGGCCAGTGGCAACCCAAGGAGCAGCGGCCCGAACTCTGGACCCTGTTCAACACCCGGCACCGCCCGGGCGAACATTTCCGCAGCTTCCCGATCAGCAACTGGACCGAGCTCGACGTGTGGCTGTACCTCGCCCGCGAAGCCATCCCGCTGCCGGGGCTCTACTACACCCATGCCCGCGAAGTGATCCGGCGCAAAGGCCTGCTGGTGCCGGTGACGCCGGTGACGCCACCCGAAGCCGGCGAGACCGTCGAGACCGCGCAAGTGCGCTTTCGCACGGTGGGTGACATGACCTGCACCTGCCCCGTCGAGAGCGCCGCCACCAACGCCACCGAGATCGTCGCCGAAACGCTCACGGTAACGGTCAGCGAGCGCGGCGCCACGCGCATGGACGACCGCACCAGCGAGTCGTCGATGGAGCGGCGCAAGAAGGAAGGGTATTTCTGATGAATGCGGTTCTGCAATTCGCGGTCCAGGCACCGACGACGCGTGCATTGCGCTTTCTCACCGCCGGCAGCGTCGACGACGGCAAGAGCACTCTGATCGGCCGCCTGCTGTTCGACAGCCGCGCGATCCTGGCCGACCAGTTGGATGCGCTGGAACGCCGCGCCGCCGGGGCCCCGATCGACTTGTCGCTGCTCACCGACGGCCTGGAAGCCGAGCGCGAGCAGGGCATCACCATCGACGTGGCGTTCCGCTATTTCGCCACCCGCGCGCGCAAGTTCATCATCGCCGACGCCCCGGGCCACGAGCAGTACACCCGCAACATGGTCACCGCCGCGGCCGGCAGCGATGCGGCCGTCGTGCTGGTCGACGTCACCAAGCTCGATTGGCAAACTCGCCCGGTGGCCTTGCTGACGCAGACCCGCCGCCACGCCCTGCTGGCGCACCTGCTGCGGGTGCCGAACATCGTGTTCGCGATCAACAAGCTCGATGCCGTCGATCAACCGGAACTGGCGTTTGCAGCGGTGAGCGAAGCGCTGCAAGCCTTCGCCATCGAAGCCGGCTTCGAGGCCAGCGCCACCGTGCCGGTGTCGGCGCTGCGCGGCGACAACGTGATCCGGCCGGTGGTCGGCGAATGGCAGGCCTGGTATCGCGGCCCCTCGCTGCTGCAGGTGCTCGAACAATTGCCCGCCGCCGACGAAAGCCACGACGGCCCGCTGGCCGTGCCCTTGCAATACATCGCCAAGGACGGCGAGGGCACCGGCCACCAGCCGCGCACGCTGTGGGGTCGCATCGCGCAGGGCCGGGTGCAGCCGGGCGATGAAGTGCAAGTCTTTCCGAGCGGCGAGCGGGCGCTGGTGACGGCACTGCGCCGCGCGGGCGAGAACGTGGCCAGCGCCGAGGCCGGCCAGTCGGCCGGCCTGGTGCTCGACCGCCAGCTCGATGTCTCGCGCGGCGACTGGATCGGCGCGCCGGGCACGCTGCAAGCCACGCAGCGCTTCACCGCCACGCTGGCCTGGCTCGACACCGAGCCGGCGGCGATCGGGCGCAAATACTGGCTGCGCCACGGCAACCGCTGGGTCCAAGGGCTCATCGCGGCGATCGAACATGTGCTGGACATCCACACGCTGGAGCCAACCGATGCGCACCAACTCGCGGTCAACGAGATCGGCCGCGTGACGATCGAAACGCAGCAGCCGCTGCCGCTGCAGCGCTATGCCGACAACCGCGTCGGCGGCGCGTTGATCGTGGTCGATGCCAAGAGCAACCGCACCAGCGGCGCGCTTCTCGTTGAACGGGCCA
>JANOKY010000018.1:0-6694 GCA_031419635.1 Burkholderiales bacterium
TCGCTGATCCATGTCGAGGTCGACCGCCGCACCGATGCCAAGCGCCTGGCCGAATTGCACGAGGGCCTGCTGCGCACCCTGGGCGACGTGCGCGCCGCGGTCGAAGACTGGAAGCCGATGCGCCAGGCGGTCATCGACACCGCCGCCGCTTTGCGCCAGACCGCCACGGCAGTCGAGGCTGACGACCTCGCCGAAGACCTGGCCTTTTTGCAATGGCTGGCCGACGACAACTTCACCCTGCTCGGCCAGCGCGACTACGACCTGGTGGTCGAAGGCGGGCAGGACGTGCTGCGTGTGGCCGGCGCCGGCCTGGGCATCCTGCGCGTCGGCGCCGACACCGCAACGGCATCGACGTCGTTCGCCGCCTTGCCGGCCGAGGTGCGTGCGCTGGCCCGCGACCCGCGCGTGCTGCTGCTGACCAAGTCCAACGCCCGCGCCACCGTGCACCGGCCGGGCTACCTCGACTACATCGGCGTCAAGCGCTTCGACGCGCAGGGCCAGGTGCTGGGCGAGCGGCGCTTCGTCGGCCTGTACACCTCGATCGCCTACCACGCCGACCCGGCCGAGATTCCGCTGCTGCGGCGCAAGGTGGCCGCCGTCACCGCCCGAGCCGGCTTCCTGCCCAAGAGCCATGCCGCCAAGGCGCTGGTGGCGATCCTGGCCCAGTACCCGCGCGACGAGCTGTTCCAGATCGAGGCCGGCGAGTTGTACACCACCGCGATGGGCATCCTGCGCCTGGGCGAGCGCCAGCGCACCCGGCTGTTCCTGCGCCGCGACGCCTTCGGCCGCTTCGTCTCCTGCCTGATGTACGTGCCGCGCGAGAGCTACAACACCGATCTGCGCGCACGCATGCAGGCCCTGCTGTGCGAGGCCCTGCACGGCGCGTCGTCGGAGTTCTCGGTGCAGTTCTCCGATTCGCCGCTGGCACGGGTGCTGATCGTCGTGCGCACGCGCGGCGGCGCCGCGCCGCAGCTCGACGTGCGCGAGCTCGAACAGCGCCTGGTGCGCACCGTGCGCAGTTGGGACGATGACCTGCGCCAAGCCCTGACCGAGGCCTGCGGCGAAGAGCGCGGCAACGCCCTGTTCGACCGCTATGCCGGTGGTTTTGCCGCCGGCTACCGCGATGACCACGCGCCACGCGCCGCCGTGCGCGACATCGAGCTGATGGAGTCGCTCAAGGATCCCGGCGCGCTGGCGATGAGCCTGTACGTGCCGCTCGAGGCGCAACCTGGGCGGCTGCGCTTCAAGCTCGTGCGCGCGGGCGAACTGGCGCCTCTGTCGCAAAGCCTGCCGATGCTCGAGCACATGGGCGTGCAGGTGCTGGAGGAGCGGCCCTACGAGGTCAAACGTGGAAACGGATCGGGCGCCGAGGGCGGCGCTGGTGGCGAGCTGTGGATCGACGACTTCGGCATGCGCGTGCCCGGCCTCGAGGAGATCGATATCGAGGGCCTGCGCGCGCGCTTCCAGGACACGGTGTCGCGCACCTGGCATGGCGACAACGACAACGACGACTTCAACCGCCTGGTGCTGCTGGCCGGGCTGGACTGGCGCAGCGTCAGCGTGCTGCGCGCCTATGCGCGCTACATGAAGCAGGCCGCGTTCACTTTCAGCCAGGCCTACATCGAGCAGGCGCTGGCCAGCCACGCAACGATCGCCGCCGACCTGGTGGCGCTGTTCAAGGCGCGTTTCGATCCGGCGCTGGCCGACTACCGCGAGACCCTGCAGTCGCGCATCGTCACGCGCATCATGGCCGCGCTGGACCGGGTGGCCAACCTCGACGAAGACCGCATCCTGCGCCACTACCTGGCATTGATCGAAGCCACGCTGCGCACCAACTTCTTCCAGCGCCTGCCGGGCGGCGGCTACAAGCCGGTGCTGTCGTTCAAGTTCGATCCGGCCAAGGTGCCCGGCCTGCCCGAGCCGCGGCCGATGTTCGAGATCTTCGTCTGCTCGCCGCGCGTCGAAGGCGTGCACCTGCGCTTCGGCCGCGTGGCGCGTGGCGGGCTGCGCTGGTCCGACCGCATGGAAGATTTCCGCACCGAGGTGCTCGGCCTGGTCAAGGCCCAGCAGGTGAAGAACGTGGTCATCGTGCCGGTCGGCTCCAAGGGCGGCTTCGTCTTGAAGCGCCCACCGCCGCTGGGCGACCGCGACGCGCTGATGAAGGAAGGCGTGGCCTGCTACCAGGCCTACCTGCGCGGCCTCTTGGACATCACCGACAACCTGGTCGCCGGCCAGGTTGCCCCGCCGGCCGACGTGGTGCGCCATGATGGCGACGACCCCTACCTGGTGGTGGCCGCCGACAAGGGCACCGCCACCTTCTCCGACACCGCCAACGCCATCGCCGCCGAGTACGGGTTCTGGCTCGGCGACGCCTTCGCCTCGGGCGGCTCGGTCGGCTACGACCACAAGAAGATGGCCATCACCGCGCGCGGCGCGTGGGAGAGTGTCAAGCGCCACTTCCGCAGCTTCGGCCACGACACGCAATCGAAAGCCTTCACGGTCGTCGGCGTCGGTGACATGAGCGGCGACGTGTTCGGCAACGGCATGCTGCTCTCAAACCAGATTCGCCTGCTGGCCGCGTTCGACCACCGCCACATCTTCATCGACCCGGCACCCGACGCCGCCACCAGCTTTGCCGAGCGCGAACGGATGTTCGCGCTGCCGCGCTCCTCATGGGCCGACTACAACACGGCGCTGATTTCGGCCGGCGGCGGCGTCTGGTCGCGCAGCGCGAAATCGATCGCGCTGTCGCCCGAGATGCGCGTGGCCCTGGGCATCGCCGCTGACATCGAAGCGATGACGCCGGCCGAGTTGATGCACGCGATCCTGCGGGCCCCGGCCAATCTGTTCTACAACGGCGGCATCGGCACCTACGTCAAGGCCAGCACCGAAAGCCATGCCGAATGCGGCGACCGCGCCAACGATGCGATCCGCGTCGACGGTGCCGAGCTGCGCTGCAAAGTCGTGGCCGAAGGCGGCAACCTCGGCTGCACCCAGCGCGGGCGCATCGAGTACGCCTTGCGCGGCGGCCTGATCAACACCGACGCGATCGACAACTCGGCCGGCGTCGACTGCTCCGACCACGAAGTCAACATCAAGATCGCGCTCAACGCGGTGGTGGCCGACGGCGAACTCACGCTCAAGCAGCGCGACAAGCTGCTGGCCGAGATGACCGACGACGTGGCCGCGCTGGTGCTGCGCGACAACACCTTCCAGAACCAGGCCCTGGCCGTCACCCGCTCTTGCGGTGCCGCCCTGCTCGACGAACAGGGCCGCTACATGCGCCACCTGGTGGCCCGCGGGCGCCTGAACCGGGCCCTCGAGTTCCTGCCCGACGACGACGCGCTGGCCGGGCGCCGCCAGGCCGGCCATGCGCTGACCGCGCCCGAGCTGGCCGTCCTGCTGGCGTACCACAAGATGGAGCTGTACGACCTGGTGCTGGCCTCGGACGTGCCCGAAGACGCCTACATCGCCACCGCGCTGCAGCGCTACTTCCCGCCGCGGCTGCACGCGCAGTTCCCGGCCGCGCTCGAGCGCCATCCGCTCAAGCGCGAAATCATTGCCACCCATGTCGTCAACAGCATGGTCAACCGCGTCGGTGCGACCTTCGTCCACCACCTGGTCGAGGAAACCGGCGCCGCCGAGGCCGACATCGTGCGCGCCTACCTGGCCACGCGCCAGGTGTTCGATCTGGTGTCGGTGTGGCTGGCCAACGAGGCGCTGGACAACGTCGTGGCCGAGGCGACGCAGAACGCCATCGTGCTGGCCAGCGTGCGCCTGATCGAGCGCGGCACGGTCTGGCTGCTGCAGCATCGCGACGCGCTGCGCGACCTCGCCGCCACGATCGGGCGCTTCGCGCCCGGCGTGCAAGCCGTCGGTGACGGGCTCGAGCGCTGGCTGGCGCCGCAGGAGCGCGACGCGCTCGACGCGGCCACCACCGCGCTCACCGCGCAGGGCGTGCCGCTGCCCCTGGCGCAACGCGTGGCCCGCCTGGACGCGCAGGTCGCGGGGCTGGACATCGTCGAAGTCAGCGCCGAGTCGGGTGCCGCCGTCGAAACCGTGGCCGGCGTCTACTTCGGTGTCGGCGGCCGGCTGGACCTGGGCTGGGTGGCGCAGCAGGTGGCCGCGCTGCCGGCCGACAGCCATTGGCATTCGATGGCCCGGGTGGCGATGCGCAACGACCTGTCGTCGCTGGCGCGCGAGCTGGCGCGCTCGGTGCTGAAGAGCACGGCAGGCTTCACGCCGGCCACCGACCCGGCCGCGCTGATCGGCCGCTGGGAAGCACAGCGCGCGGCGCAGATCGCGCGCTGCCAGCAAGTGCTGGCCGATGTGAAGCCGGCGCCAACGGTCGACATGCCGATGCTGTCGGTGCTGCTGCGCGAACTGCGTTCGCTGGCTTGAGCGGCGGCTACGGCCACCGCGCCGACGCGATCGGAATCCGCCGCGACCCGTCGATGGGTGCGGGCACCGCAGCCCCAGCCCGCGCCCGCAACTGCCCGCAACCGGCATCGACATCCTGCCCGGCCGACAGACGCAGCTTGGTCAGCACGCCGCGCCGGTTCAGCGCCCGCGCGATCGCCTCAGCGCGATCAGCCGCAGGGCGCTCGAACGCCAGCCCGTCGACACGGTTGTACGGGATCATGTTCATGATCGCGTAGCGGCCCTTCAACAGCGCGACGATGGCTTCGACCTCGTCGTCGCCATCGTTGATGCCGGCCAGCAGCGTCCACTGGTACTGGATCGGGTAGCCGGAAAAGCGCGCGTAGCGTTCGCCCTGCTCGACCAGCGCCGCCGGTGTGATGCGCGGCGCACGCGGCAGCAGCTCGCTGCGCAAGCCTGGCTTGGTGGTGTGCAGCGACAAGGCCAGCGCCGGCTTGACGCGGCCCGCAGGCAGGGCCAGCAAACGCTCGAACACGCGCTCGTCGCCGACCGTGGAGAAGACGATGTTCTTGTGGCCGATCGCCCCCTCGTTGCCGAGCAGCTCGATCGCCTCCATCACGCCATCCAGGTTGTGCGCCGGCTCGCCCATGCCCATGAACACCACCTTGTTCACTGGCCGCCGCGTGCGCGCCAGCGCCACCTGGGCGACGATCTCGGCGCTGCCGAGCTGGCGCAGCAAACCGCCCTGCCCGGTCATGCAGAACACGCAGCCCACCGCGCAGCCGACCTGCGACGACACGCACAGGCCGCCGCGCGGCAGCAGCACGCTCTCCACCGTCTGGCCATCGGCCAGCTCGACCAGCAGGCGCGCCGAGCCGTCAGCGGCCGGGTGTTCGGAGCGCAGCCTTGCCAGTGCGGCGAGATCGGCCACAAGCGCCGGCAACTCCTGGCGCAGCGCCAACGGCAGGTAATGCTCGATCTGCCGCCGCCCGCTGTCCTGCGCACGCACCTGCACCCAGCGGCGCAGGACATGCGCCGCGTGGCCGGCGTTGGCGCCGAGGCTGGTCAATCGCTGGCGGAGTTGTTCGATGCGCATCGGTGAGTTCGGTAGCGTCAGTAGCTCCAGTCTTCGTGCCGCACCGGCAACCGATTCAACTGCACGCGATGGAACTCCCACGCCGGCATGACCTGGTCCATCAGCGCCCGAAAACGCTGGCCGTGCGTGGCCTCCAGCAGGTGCGCCATCTCATGCACGACGATGTATTCCAGGCACTCGGGCGGCTTCTTCGCCAGCTCGGTGTTCAAGCGGATGCTCCGCGCATCGGGGTTGCAGCCGCCCCACTTGGTCTTCATCCGCTGTACGAAGAAACGCGGCACCCGCACGCCCATCAGCGGCTCCCACTTGGCGATCAATGCGGGCAAGGCACGCTTGAGCATCACCCGGTACCAAGCCTCCAGGATCTCCTGCCGCTTCGCCTCGTCCGAACCCGGGCGAACCTGCAACACCAGCTTGCGGTGCTTCAGCTTCACCGCTGGCGCCGCGTCGGCCTCGACGACATCCAACAAGTACCGGCGCCCCCATACATAGTGGCTCTCGCGGTCCAGGTACTCGCGCGGCGTCTCGCGCTCCTGCGCCAGGATTCTTCTCTGCTGGCTCTTGATCCAGCCCAGCTTGGTGACGGCAAAGACGCGAATCGTGTCGAGGTCCATCCGTGCGGGCGCGGCGATGCGCACGCGCCCCGTCGGCGGAAAGACACTCAAGTGCACGTTCTTGATGTCCTTGCGAACAACATCCACCGAGATGCCACCCAGATCGATCTGCGTGGCCATCAATATTCCCTCTGCTGCTTGACGATGAGAAAGATGCGCTCGACCTCGGCAGCGTCCTGCAACAGGCTGAACAGTGCCTGCTTGATCGTGTTCTCGCGCGCCTGGTGGCCGCGCCAACTGTCGGGCCGCACGCGCTTGACCGCTTCATCGATCGCCCGCGACCGGGCCACGGTGTCGTCATTCGTCGAACCGGCGTACGTTGCAGCGGGCTGGCCAGCACGCGACCCAGCGCGCAGGTTGTTGTACAGGGCCCGACGCCCCGGCGTGTTCAATTGTTCGGGCGTGTCCTCGGCCTGCCCGGCCTCGACCCGCTTAGCCAATTCGGCAATGCGCTTCAGATACGCCTCGTACTCGATCGCCTTGGCCTTGCGCGCGGCGATGATCTCGTCCAGCAGCGCCGACATGGTCTCGAAGTACGCCGGGTCGGTGAGCTGCTCCTTGATGATCTTGCTGCGCACGTTGTTCTCGATCGTCTCGGCGATCG
>JANOKY010000019.1:0-2754 GCA_031419635.1 Burkholderiales bacterium
CGCGACGCCGTACACCGCCTGCCAGCCCAGCCACTGCGCCAGCGGCGGCGCCACCAGCACCGACAGCGCGGTGCCGACGTTGCCCGCGCCCACCAGGCCCATCGCCAGGCCCTTGTGCTGCGGCGGAAACCAGCCCGAGCCGAGCGACAGCGCAACGCCGAAACTGGCCCCGGCGATGCCCAGCAGCACACCCATCGCCAGCAGCGAGTTGAAGCTGTCGACAAAGACGAAACCGAACAGCAGGGCCAACGCGATCAGACCCATCTCGACCAGGGTGGCGTTCTTGCGCCCGATGTATTGCGCCAGCACGCCGAGCGGAAAGCGCATCAGCGCGCCGGCGATGATCGGGACCGACAGCATCAGCCCCATCTGCGCCGCGCTGAGATGGTAGGTCTCGCCGATGAACGGCGCCATCGCGCCATTCAGCACCCAGATGCAGCAGGAGAACGTGAAATAGAGAAAGGCCGCGAACAAGGTCGGTGCGTGGCCGGCGCGAAGGAATTGCGTGAAGCTGTGTGGCATGACCCTGCTACGCAAGCCACATGCCAGCGCGCCGGGCGCGAATGCGCGACGGCGGGGCGCCGGGCGCTGCGCCTTGGTGCAGCCGGCGCACCGCATCGAGTCACGGCCCGCCGCTCAACGCCAGCGCGCCCCCGACCTCGCCACCCACTCGACCAGCGCATCGAGCACCGGCTGGCCCTTGCCGGCCTGCTCGTGGTTGAGCATCGCCACCAGCACCCAGGTGTCGCCGCGGCTGTCGCGCACATAGCCAGCCAGCGCGGCGGTGTTCTTTAGCGTGCCGGTCTTCAGGCGGGCCCAGCCTTCGGCGGGGGTGCCTTTGAGGCGCCGGCGCATGGTGCCGTCGACGCCGGCCACCGGCAGGCTCATCAGCAACTCGGGGGCCTGTTTGCCGGCGTGCGCGGCCTTGAGCATCAGCGCCAGCGTGCGCGGCGCGATGCGCTCGCTGCGCGACAGGCCCGAGCCGTTGTCCAGCACCAGGCCGCTGCGGTCGATGCGCTGCTCGTCGAACCAGGCCTCGACATTGCGCTGGGCCAGGGCCAGCGTCGGCGTGGCCGCGTCCTGCGCCATCGCGGCCAGGCCGAGCTGCAGGAACAGCAGCCGCGTCAGGGCGTTGTCGGATTGTTTGTTCATCGAGCGCAGCACCTCGCCCCAAGGGCGCGATTCGTGCACCGCAATCGACGTCGCATCGATCGGTGTCGCGCCTTCGCGCACCGCACCGGGTGCGCGGCGCCAGATGCCGCCCAGGCTGGCCCAGACCGCGCGCACCTGGCGCTCGCTGATGACATCGCGGTCGAGCAACTGCAGCTCGGCGTGCGCCTCGCAGCGGCGCGGGAAACCGCCGCGCAGACCGATGCGAAAACCGGCGCCGGGGGCGGCTTCGATCACCGCGGGCTGCCAGTCGTCTTCCCAATCGGCGCAGGGCGTTTCGCTGAGCTGCATCGCGCTGGCGTCCAGGCCGATGCCTTCGAGCGGCGGCGTCAGCCGCGCGCGCACCGCCACACCGTCCGAGGCCAACGCCAGGCCCATCAGGTTGCCCGACAGCATCAGCGCGTCGGGGATCATGTTGTACGGCCACTCGGGCGATTCGTCGAACGGCGGCAAGCCGAGGTCGATGCGCGCCGGGCGGAACAGGCTGCGGTCGAGCACGAGCTCACCGGCGATCTCGCGCACGCCGCGCTGGCGCAACTCGAACAGCAGTTGCCACAGCGCGGGCAGGTTGAAATCGGAGTCGGCGCCGCCCTTGAGTACCAGGTTGCCGGCCAGCAGGTCACCCTCGATGGCGCCGGCCGCGAACAGCTCGGTGCGGCCGCGGTGGTTGGGCCCCAGCCGGTCCAGCGCCACCACCGTGGTCACCAGTTTCATCGTCGAGCCCGGCTGCATCGGCTGCGTGGCGCGCACCTGCCAGGGCCGCGCCCAGCGTGTGGTCAGCGGCAACGCGATGGCCGCCAGTGCGTCGTCGGGAAGGCCGGCGCGGGCCAGGGCCGCCGCGACGCTGGGCGGCAAGGGGTCGTCACGCGGCGGCGGCGCGGCGGCGGCCACGGTGGTGACCACCGCGAGAACGAAGGCAAGCAGAGGTCGGGTCATGGGCCGGCCGATTCTGCCCAGCGGCGCACGCAAATGCGACTCGTGTTTGCCGCCTTGCCGGAGCCTGCGGCGCCGTGCTGTGATCGGGTGGTGAACGATGCATGCGCTGATTCAAGATTCGGCCTGGACCTGGATGCCGGCGGCACCGCCACGCGCTGGTTGCTGGTCGACGCCACCGGCCGCGAACGCGCACGCGGCGAAGTGGCGGGCTTCAGTGCCACGCAGCTCGGCACGGTGCAGCAGCCGCAGCTCGATGCCGTGCTCGGCGAACGCAGTGCGGCTGTGCGCGCGCAGCCGCGGCCCGGCCGCGTCTACGGCGGCGTGACCGGTTTCGACGGCCGCGCTGAAGATGCCCCCGGCGCGCTGCACCAGCGCCTGCGCGCAAACGCTCGGCATCGACGCGGCTGCCGTGGCCCTGGTCAGTGACATCGAGCTGGCCTGCCGCGCGATCTTCGCGCCCGGCCGCGGCATCCTGGTGATGGCCGGCACCGGCTCGATCGCCGCTCACCTTCGCGCCGATGGCAGCTTGGAACGCGCCTTATTCGCGCAGATCGGCGGCGAGGGTTGGGCCTGCACGCGCGAGTTCGTGGCCAGCGCCACGCGCGGCGAATTTGGCGCGCTGGCCACCGCCGTGGCCGCCGCCGCACG
>JANOKY010000020.1:0-3607 GCA_031419635.1 Burkholderiales bacterium
GCTTCGACCGCGATGTTATTGCCATGCACGGTAGAGGAAAACCCGCACTGCGGGCTCAGTGCCAGTTGCTCGAGCGGGGCGAATTGGGCGGCCTCGTCGATGCGGCGTTTCAGGTCGTCCTTGCTCTCCATCTCGCCGAACTTGGTCGTCACCAGGCCGAGCACGACGATCTTGCCCTTGGGCAGGAAGCGCAGCGGGCGGAAGTCGCCGCTGCGCTCGTCGTCGTACTCCATGAAATAGGCGTCGAGCTTCATCTCGGCCAGCAGCGCCTCGGCGACGGGCTCGTAGTTGCCGGCCGCCGCGTGGGTGCTCTTGAAGTTGCCGCGGCACAGGTGCATCGCCAGCACCATGCCCGGCGGTTTGCGCGCCACCACCTTGTTGATGAAGGTGGCATAGCGGTGCGGCAACTCGTTGGGGTCGTCGCCGCGCGAGCGTGCGGCTTCACGCATTTTCTCGTCGCACAGGTAGGCCATGTTGGTGTCGTCCATCTGCACGTAGCGGCAGCCGGCGTTGTACAGCGAGCGCAGCTCTTCGCCATAGGCCTCGGCCACGTCGTCGTAGAAGGCCGGCTCCAACTCGGGGTAATGCGCCTTGCTGATGCCGGCGCGGCCGCCGCGAAAGTGCAGCATCGTCGGGCTCGGGATCGTCACCTTGGGGGTGCCGGTCTGGCTCACCTGGCGCTTCAGGAACTCAAAGTCGGCGCGCTGGATGTCCTTGACATGCTGCACCTTGCCGACCACGCGCATCGCTGGCGGCGACAACTCTTCGCTGCCGTCGGGCTTCTTGATCAGCACCGGCACGTCGCACTTGACGCCGCCCAACTGTTCGAGAAAGTCGATGTGGAAATAGGTGCGGCGGAACTCGCCGTCGGTGATGCTCTGCAGGCCCACGTCCTGCTGGAACTTGACGATCTCGGCGATGGCTTTGTCTTCGACCGTGCGCAACTGCGCCGCGGTGATCTCGCCCTTGGCTTTTTGCTCTCTCGCGTCGAGCAGGAACTTGGGGCGCAGGAAGCTGCCGACATGGTCGGCGCGGAAGGGCGGGGCGGTGCGGGCGGTCATCGGCGGTCTCCTGGCTGCACTGTGCGGCGGGTGCGAGGAGCGCAGGGTACGTGCAAACCGCAAACGAGGTTGCGGCCAAGGCCCGGATGGGCGATGGCCGCACCTCAGCATCGGCCGGCTGGCGGCGTCAGTTGGCGGCCAGGCCGGTTGCGCCGTGAGGCACGCCGCCGATGCTGGCCAGGGGGTTCAGCCGCCCGTCCTTGCCGACTGCGTACGAGGTGATCGTGTCGCTGCCGGCGTTGAGCACATACAGCGCGTGGCCTTGCGGTGCGATGGCGGCGTCGATCGGGCCCGCGCCCGAGCTCGCAGCAATGCCTTGCAGCAGCGACAAGACGCCTGTCTTCTGCACGCCGTACAGGCTGATCGTGCCGCTGCCGGTGTTGGTGGTGTAGGCGTAGCGTCCGTTCGGTGTCACCACCACCCAGCAGGCGGCGGATTGGGTGTTGGCCACCGACGCGCTGACCAGCACCGGCTGGGCCGGCGCCGCGCTCGAGAACGCATATGACGACAGCGCGCTCGCACCCGGCGCGCCGCCGAAGGCTTCGGACACCAGCAGGTTGCCGCGACGATCGACCGCGAAGCCGAACGGTGTGGCACCGGCCGAGGGCGTGACCAGCGGCGCGCCGATCGAGCCGTCGGTACGCACGCGGTAGCTGGTCAGCTTGTTAGTGCCCTTCTCGGTCACGATCAGCGATTCACCGTCGGCGCCGAAGCCGACTTGCGCCGAGCCCGTGCCGGTGGCCGCCGACAACGGCTGCACGCTGCCGGCCACGGGCTGCAACACGCCGCCATGGTTGCGAAAGCCCGCCACGTTGCCGGCACCGTTGGCGTTGAGCACATACACCAGGCCCTCGTGCTCGGTCACGCTGATCGGCCGCAGGCCGCTGGAGTCGACGGTCGACTCCAGCGTCAGGCCCTGGCGGCGGATCGAGAAGGTGGACACCGTGTTGCTGACGGCGTTGACGACGAACACGAAGCGCCCGTTGCCGCTCAGCGTCACGGCGCCCTGGTTGCCCAGGCCGCCGCCGCTGCCCACGCCGTGGGTGGCCAGGCGCGTGACCAAGCTCAACTGGCCTGCGTGGTTGGTGTCATAGACCAGCAACTCGTTGCCGGCCGCGGCATTGCTGCTGGTGAAGACCTTGCCGGCGCGAAAGCCCTCGTCGTCGTCGATGCTGTGGTGGGCGCGCGCGGGCCCGGTGAGCGCGCCGAGGGCGCTGATGGCGAGGGCCAGGCCGATGAGTTTGAAGCTGTGGCGGCGGGTGGATTGCATCGAGTCTCTCCGGTGGTGAACGGGGGGTGTGCAGCGCACATCGGTGCGGCGCTGCCAGGAGTGTTGAAGCGAGGCTGCGGCCGAGTCCTCACCGAAACCTCAACGATTTCAATCGCCGCTGCCGGGCCCTTGCGGCTGCAACAGTGATCTTTGCGTGAGGACTTGGGCGCGTGATCGGGCCAAGATGCCGGGTCGCGCCGCGGCGCCGCACCGGACAATGCATGCACCTTGCCAGCAGCTCTGAGAGGCTCACCTTGACGCCACCGATGGACCCGCGTCACGCCACACGACACATCCTCGTCGTCGAAGACGAGCGCGACATCGCCGAGCTGATCGCCTTGCACCTGGCCGATTTGCCTGCGGCGGTGACGCTGGCGCATGACGGCCCGAGCGGCCTGCAATTGGCGCTGAGCCGCGCGTGGGATGCCATCGTGCTCGACATCCGCCTGCCGGGCCTGAATGGCCTGGACCTGTGCCGCGAGCTGCGCACGCAGTTGTCGCCGGTGCCGATCCTGATGCTCACCGCGCGCGGCGGCGAGCTCGACCGCGTGCTCGGCCTCGAGCTCGGCGCCGACGATTACCTGAGCAAACCCTTCAGCGTGCTCGAGCTGCAGGCGCGCGTGAAGGCACTGCTGCGGCGCTCGTCGGTGACGGCGGCGCGCAGCGCCGAGGCGGCCACCCACAAGCCGGGTGTGATCGAAGCCGGTGCGCTGCGCATCGACCGCGTGCAGCGCCGCGTCTGGCTGGCTGGCGCCGAAGTCGTGCTGACGCCGCGCGAGTTCGATCTGCTGTGGCACTTCGTGCAGCACCCCGGGCGTGTCTTCACGCGCAGCGAGTTGCTGGCCGACGTCTGGGGCTATGGCCACGACGGCTACGACCACACCGTCAACAGCCACATCAACCGCCTTCGCACGAAGCTCGGCGAAGACCGTTCCGAGTCGCGCTTCATCCACACCGTGTGGGGCGTGGGCTACCGCTTCGAGGTCACGCCATGAAGGCGGCGGCGTGGCAACCGCTGCATGTGCGCGCGGCGCTGGTGGCGATCCCGCTGCTGGCGCTGCTGGGTTTGAGCATGTACCTGCTGCTCAACCACACCAGCGCCCAGACGGCACTCGAAGCCTCGCAGCGCATGAATCTGGGCCTGGCCGACTACATCGTCGAACACCAGCCACCCGGCCTGATCGGCCCCGACGGCCAGGCCGAGCGCGCGCGCATGAAAGCGCTGGCACTGAACGTGATGATGATCAACCCCGCCGTCGAGGTCTATCTGCTCGAC
>JANOKY010000021.1:0-14194 GCA_031419635.1 Burkholderiales bacterium
GGCGGTGATGTACGAAATCATCGCCGGCGAACGCCGCGTGCGCGCCGCCAATCTCGCCGGCCTGACCGAAGTGCCGGTGCTGGTGCGGGTGGTGGCCGACGAGGCCGCCGCGGTGATGGCGCTGATCGAGAACATCCAGCGTGAAGACCTGAATCCGCTCGAGGAAGCCCAGGGCTTGAAGCGCCTGATCGACGAATTCAAGCTCACCCATGAGCAGGCCGCGCAGGCCGTCGGCCGCTCGCGCAGCGCCGCCAGCAACCTGCTGCGCCTGCTCAACCTGGCCGCGCCGGTGCAGCAGATGTTGATGGCCGGCGACCTGGAAATGGGCCACGCCCGCGCCCTGCTGGCGCTGGAGCCAGCGCAGCAAATCCTGAGCGCCAACGAAGTCGCGGCGAAGAAACTCTCGGTGCGCGAGACCGAAAAGCTGGTCACCCGCCAGGCCAGCCGCAACGCCGGCCGCCAGTCGCCACTGATGCGCATCAAGCAGGACAAATCGCGCGACATCGTGCGCCTGGAAGAAGCCCTGGCCGACCGCCTGACCGCATCGGTCGAGATCCGCGTGCTGCGCAAAACCAAGCGCGGCGAACAGGGCGAGATCGCGATTTCTTTCGGCTCGCTCGATGAATTGAACGGGCTGCTCGACAAGCTGGGGGTGACCGAGCGCTGAGACCGGCTCGCTTCAGGGCACAGCGCCCGTGGCTGGAAAGACCACCCGCACTTCGAGGCCGTGCCCGCCGCGCCCGGCATGCAGCGTGACTTGTGCGTCGTGGCGCTCGGCGATCGCCTTGACGATCGACAACCCGAGGCCGCTGGTGTTTTCGCCGGCATGGGCCGGTGCGACGCCGGGGGCGCGGTGGAAGCGCTCGAACACGCGCTCGCGCGCCTCGGCGGCAATGCCGGGGCCATCGTCGATGACGCGCAGCACGGCGCAGCCGTCGGCGTCGGCAACCACCACATCGACCACGCCGCCGCGCGGCGTGAAGCGCAGCGCATTGCCGACCAGGTTGTCGATCAGCACGCGCAACTGCTCGGCGTCGCCGGCCACTGCGCCGGGCGACTCGATGCGCGCGCCGAGGTCGATGCCGCGGCTCTCGGCGTTGGCGCTGGAGCGGCCAACGGCCGACTGCGCCAGCGTGACCAGGGTCAGCCGCTGCAAAGGCTCTGCTTGCGCCCCCGGCTCGGCGCGCGACAGGGCGAGCAGTTGCTCGACCAGGTGCTGCGCGCGGTCGATGCCGGCCTGCAGCGCGTTGGCCGCGATGCGCCGCGAGGCGTCATCGGCGGCGCCCTGTAGAAGTTGCAGTTGCAGGCGCAGGGCGGTGATCGGCGTGCGCAGCTCGTGCGCCGCATCGGCCACGAAGCGCTGGCGCGCCTGCAGCGAATCGGCCAGCCGCTGCATCAGGCCGTTGAGGGCCAGCACCAGCGGCGTGATTTCGCGCGGCAGGTGGGCGGTGTCGATCGGAGCCAGGCTGCTGGCGCTGCGTGCCGCCACGTCGATGGCGGTGCGGTCCAGCGGCGCCAGGCCGCGGCGCAGGGCCAGGATCAGCAGCACCGCGGCCAGGCCAAAGACCAGCAGGAAGGGCAGGAACAGGCTGGCCGCCACTTCGGCCGCCTCTTCCTGCTGGATGCGCGCACGCTGCGCGGCCTGGACCACGCCGCCGGGACGCGCCACGGTGTAGGTGTCCCAGTCGGTGCCCTGGATGTGCTGGCGCGCGAGGCCGCTGCGGTTGCTGAATTGCAGTGCGACGCGCAGGTCCGAGCTGAAGGACATCCGGCCTTGCGGTGTCCACTCGACGACCACAATCTCGGCGCTGTCCGCGCCTGCTGCAACGCCGGGGGGGCGCGCCGCAATGCGATCGGCCACCGCCGTGGCGACGGCGTTCAGATTCTCGTCGAGCGAGTCGTTGAGATCGGACAGGATGACCAGATAGGCCACCAGACCCAGCAGCACCGCGCCCAGGCCGGCCGCACCCAGGATCCACAGCGCCAGATGGCGTTCGATCGAGCGCACTCAGGGCCCTTCTTCGCTGAGGCGGTAGCCCACGCCGCGCACATTGCGGATGCGCTGGGCGCCGATCTTGCGGCGCAGGTGGTGCAGGTGGACTTCGATCGCATTGCTGGCCACTTCCTCGCCCCAGCCGTAGATCGAATCTTCCAGCTCCTTGCGCGACAGCACCGCGCCCGGGCGCTGCATCAGCGTTTCGAGTACCGCGAATTCGCGCGCCGACAACTCGAGCGGCTGGCCGGCCAAGGTCACCAGCTTGCGCGCCGGGTCCAGCGTCAAGTTGCCGGCCGCGAGCACCACTTGCACGTTGCCTGCGGCGCGGCGCAGCAGCGCGCGCACGCGCACGATCAACTCCTCGAGGTCGAACGGCTTGAGCAGGTAGTCGTCGGCGCCGGCCTCGAAGCCGGCCAGGCGGTCGGGCAACGCATCGCGCGCGGTGACCACCAGCACCGGCAGGTGCTGGCCGCGCTGGCGCAACCGTTGCAACACCGCCAGCCCGTCGCGGCCCGGAAGGCCCAGATCGAGCACCGCCAGGTCGTAGTCATGGTGGGCCAGCGAGGCGTCGCCAGCGACGCCGTCGGTCACCCAGTCGACGGCAAAGCCGGCGCGGCGCAGGCCTTCTTCGATGGCGCCGCCGACCATGCGGTCGTCTTCGATCAACAGGACTCTCATGGCGGGTGTGAGCGCATACTGGGGTGGCGGCGAGGGGCGTGGCCCGGATCATCATAGGCCGAGGCTTAAGCGCGGTTTAAGCCACAGCCGCGCACACTCGGCCGCAGGACCCGCACCGCGCTGCGCGCCTTGACGCCCCGCAATACGCCGCCGCAGCGGCGTGCTACATGTTTGCCAACACCATGGACACCCTGCCTGCCAACCGCTCTCGCGGCACACCGCGCATCAGTTGCGTCGTGCCGGCTTTCAACGAGGCCGCCAACCTCGATCTGTTTCTGTCGACGTTGACGCGCCAGTTGCAGGCGCTGGTGCCGGCGTGGGAAATCCTGATCGTCGATGACGGTAGCCGCGATGCGACGCCGGCCCTGATGGCGCGCTGGACCCGCATGGCCGGCGTGCGCTGGTTGCGGCTGTCGCGCAACTTCGGCAAGGAGGCCGCGCTGACCGCGGGCATCGACCGCGCCGACGGCGACGTGGTGGTGCTGATGGACGCCGACTTGCAGCACCCGCCCGAGATGATCGCGCCGATGCTCGAGGCCTGGCGGCGCGGCGCCGACATGGTCTGCGCCGCGCGCCGCTCGCGCGACGACGAGAGCTGGGCCAAGCGCATCGGCACCTGGCTGTTCTACCGCCTGATCAACCGCCCCGGTGCGGTCGAGATCCCGGTCGATGCCGGTGACTTCCGTCTGATGGACCGGCGTGTGGCTGACGCGCTGCGCGCGCTGCCCGAACGCAACCGCTTCATGAAGGGCCTGTACGCCTGGGTCGGTTTTGACACCGAGGTGCTGCCCTACACGCCGCTGCCGCGCCACGCCGGCAAGAGCCGCTTCTCACTGCGCCGCCTGGCCGCGCTGGCCTTCACCGGGGTCACCGCCTTCACCAACGCGCCGCTGCGGGTGTGGAGCGCCATCGGCGCCTGCATTGCGCTGGCGGCGATGGGCTTCGGCCTGTGGATCATCGGCGCGCATTTCTTCAGCGGCCACGACGTGCCCGGCTGGGCCACCCTGGTCACCGGGCTGATGTTCTCGGCCGGCATCCAACTGCTGTCGGTCGGCATGCTCGGCGAGTATGTCGGGCGCATTTTCGACGAGGTCAAGCAGCGCCCCGTCTACATCATCGGTGAAGAACACGGCCGCGGCCTGGCGGCGCTGCGGCGCGCGGCCCCGGTGCGCCAAGACCTCGCCGCATGACGCGTCAGGTGACGCTGTGCGCCGACGACTACGGTCTGTCGACCGGCGTCGATTTGGCCATCGACGAGCTGGCGCGGCGCGGCCGGCTGAGCGCGCTGACGTGCCTGACCAATGGCCCGGCCTGGGCCACCGACGGACCGCAGTTGGCCACCCCGCCGCCTGGCGTGGCCACCGGCCTGCACTTCAACGTCACCGACGGCCGGCCGCTGAGTGCATCCCTGCGCGCGCAGTGGCCGCTGTTGCCCGGGTTGAAGCCGTGCATCGTGGCCGCCCACCGCGGGCGCTTGCCGCTGGCGGCCATCGGCGACGAGTTCACGGCGCAGTGGGACGCCTTTGTGGCGGCCACCGGCCGTGCACCCGATTTCGTCGACGGCCACCAGCATGTGCAGCACCTGCCCGGCATCCGCACGCTGCTGCTCGAGCGCCTGCAACGCCAGCCGCGGCCACCTGCGTTGCGTTCGACCGGCCGCGTGCGTGGCCCCGGTTTTGCATTCAAGCGCCTGGCCATCGAATGGACCGGCGGCCGCGCACTGGCCCGCGCGCTGGCGCGCCAGCGGGTGGTGCCGCACAACACCACCATGCAGGGCGTGTACGATTTCATCGAGCCCGACTACCGCTCGCTGATGCGGGCCTGGCTGGCCCGCGTGCCCGCTGAGGGCGGCTTGATCTTCTGCCACCCCGGGCGCCGCTCGCCCGAGGCCGCGCGCGATCCGATCGCCGCAGCGCGCGAGCGCGAATGGGCCTACCTCGGCAGCGATGCGTTTGCGACCGATCTGCACGCGGCGGGTGTCACACTGGCCGCGGCGCGGGCCTGATCGAGCGCAGGCGCGGCACTATTCAAAGTGCCAGTGTCGCGAACATCGCAATGACGGTGGCCGCCATCACCAGGGTGGCCAACCAGCCCAACCAACGCAGGCGCCAGCCGATGACATGCTCGCCCATGGTCTGGCGGCGCGTGGCCAGCAGCATCATCACGGCCATGATCGGGACGGCGATCACGCCGTTCAAAACCGCCGACCAAAACAGCTCCTTGACCGGGTCGACCGGTGTGAAGCACAGGATCACGCCGCCCACGGTGGCCGCCGCGATCACGCCGTAAAAACCCCGGCCCTCGCCGTGGTCCAGGCGCAGGGCCAGGGTGCCGCGCCAGCCGGCGGCCTCGGCCACCGCGTAGGCGGCCGAGCCGGCCAGCACCGGTACCGCGAGCAGGCCGGTGCCGATGATGCCCAGACTGAAAAACAAAAACGTCAGGTCGCCGGCCAACGGCCGCAGCGCTTCGGCGGCCTGCGCTGAGGTCTGGATATCGCGCAGCCCGGCAGCGTGCAGCGTGGCGGCGGTACTGAGGATGATGAAGAAGGCGACCAGGTTGGAGATCGCCATGCCGATGACCGTGTCGACCTTGATGCGGCGCAGGTGCCGCCGCACTTCGTGCGCGGTGTGTGGCACGTCGCCGCCGGCCTGCACATCCTCGACCTCCTGGCCGGCCTGCCAGAAGAACAAGTACGGGCTGATGGTGGTGCCGAATACCGCCACCACCATCAGCAGCACGTCGCGGCCACTGGCCTGGCTGAACAGGCGCGGGTGCACGATCTCGGCGGCCACCTGCCACCAATCCAGGTGCAGCGTGAAGGCCACGGCGACATAGGCCAGCAGCGCCAGCGTCAGCCATTTCAGCCAACGCACATACGTGTGGTAGGGCAGGAAGACTTGCAGTGCCAGGCTCAGCAGGCCGAAGGTCACCGCGTAGACATGCGCCGAGCCGCCAACCAGGAGCCGCAGCGCCTCGGCCATCGCGGCAATGTCGGCGGCCACGTTGAGCGTGTTGGCCAGCAGCAGCAGGCCCACCACCGACAGCAGCACCCAGCGCGAAAAGCTGGCCTTGATATTGGCGGCCAGGCCGCGCCGCGTGACGTAGCCGATGCGCACACTGACGATCTGTATCGCCGCCATCAGCGGCAGCGTGAAGATCACCGTCCACAGCATCGAGAAGCCGAACTGCGCGCCGGCCTGCGAGTAGGTGGCGATGCCGCTGGGGTCGTCGTCGGCCGCGCCAGTGATCAGACCCGGCCCGAGCTGGCGCAGGCGTTGGCGTAGTTTCAGCATAGGGGGGCCGGTCTCAATTGAAAGCCCAACGCCGGTTGACGGCGAAGGTCAGCAGCATGGCCAGCATGGTGGCCACCGCCTGCGCCAGCAGGTAATGCACGCCGGCCTGGTCGCCCAGCGCCACCAGCGTGCTGCTGGCGGCCACGCCGATCAGCGCTGTGGCCTGGAAGCGCCACCAACTGCGCCACCAGGGGCCGTTGTGGCTGAAGGTGAGCCAGCGGTTGCCGACATAGGCCACCTGCGCACCGATGGCCGCACCGGTGCCCGCGGCCCAGGCCGGCCGCCAGCCGCCGAGTTCGACGCCGGCCACGAGCCAGGCGTAGTGGACTGCGGTGGCCACGGCACCGACGACGGCATAGCGCAGCAGCGCGGTCATCGCTGAGGCTCGCGCGTGGCGTCGGCCGCGCAGGCCTGCGACGGCGCACGCCACAGCTCGCTGTGCGCGCCGCGATAGGCTAGCGTGGCGCCGGGCACATCGCCGAGCCGGGCGCCGCGGCCGGCTTCGACGAAGTACCAGCTCGGCACACCGCGGCAGGCCAGCTCGCGCAGCCGGGCCAGCGGCCACAGCCGCTCGCGGCCCTGTGCGGGGTCGAAGCGGGCGGCGTCGGCCAGCTCTTTGCGCCAACTGTCGGCGCGCAGCAATTCGCGGTTGCCCCAGTCGCTGGCCACCAGCGCAGGGTGGGCGAGCGCGGCGTAGATCGGCACATCGTAGAAGCTTTGGTCGACGAAGACGACGACGTCCGTGGGCTGGGCCAGGCGCTTGAACGCCAGCGCCGTGTCGCGGTTCGATTTCGGCGCCTGCCAGGCCAGCGCAGCGATGGTGCCGACGCACAGCAGCGTCCCGACGCCGGCGGCCAGCCGCCAGCGCCGGCTCGGCGCCGCGGCCCAGGCCAGCAGCGCGGCCCAGGCCGGCAGCGCCGGCAGCACGTAGCCGACCAGCTTGGAGTGCGGCATCGAGAAGAACAGCACGACGGCGACCACCCACCACAGCCACAGACTGTCTAGCGCGGGCACGGTCGACACGCATGGTGCGGCCGGCCGAGCCCGCCAGCGGTGCAGCACGGCCGGCAGCCACAGGCTCCACGGCAGCGTCAATGCCGGCAGCACGGCCAGGTAGAACCAAAACGGCTGGGCGTTGTTGAAGGTGACGCCGCTGTAGCGCCGGAAATGCTGCTCGACGATGAAGTAGTCGAAGAACCCGGGGTAGCGCTGCTGCATCGCCAGCAACCAGGGCAGCGCCACCGCGGCGCCGGCCAGCAGTGCGGCGGGGTGCGCCAGGCGCAGCGTGTCGCGCCAGCGGCGCTGCGCCAGCAGCCACGGCCCGACGATCAGCAGCGGCAGCACCGCGCCGATCAAGCCCTTGGACAGCAAGCCCAGCCCGCACGCTGCCCCGCCGGCCACCAGCCAGCGCAGCGCCGGACGGCCCGGGTCTTCGAATGCGCGCACCCAGCACAGCGTGGCCACGCCGACCATGCCGGCGACCAGCATGTCGTGATTGATGAATTGCGCGCCGATGAAGTACAGCGGGTTGGTGGCCAGCACCAGCAGCGCGATGCCGGCGCTGCGTGCATCGCGCCAGCGCCGCAGCGCCAGCCACAGCGCCGCGCCCATCAACCACGCGCCCAGGGCCGGTGCCAGCCGCAGCAACCAGGGCTCGGGGCCGAACAGCGACATTGCGGCCAGGCCGATCCAATGCGTCAACGGCGGCTTGTGGAAGAACGGCAAGCCGTGCAGCGTGGGCACGAGCCAGTCGCCCGACAGCATCTCCCAGGCCACACTGGCATAGCGGCCTTCGTCGGGCAATTGCAAGGGCCGCGCCCAGATCGTCAGCAGCAGCCACGCAGCGAGCAGGCCGAGCACCCAGACCGGCGATGCATGCCAGGCCGCGGCGCGCGCGGTGGCTGGCGATAGAGGGTCGGTCGATGAGTTCACGGTATCAGTGGAAGTGTGGCGCCGGTCACCGCAGCAGCGCATTGCACCAGCGCGCGCCTTAAGGACCGATTAAACCGCCACGCTCACGAGTATCGTTTCAGTCGCAGCGCCCCCTGTGCTGTCGACAATGTGGCCGGCCCGTAAACCCGCAAACCGGGGCCCTATGCCGTGAGCGGCTCGACCGTCATCCCGGTGCTTCGCAGCCGCTCGGCGAGCATGGCGCCGAGCGCCGTCGCAGGGGTCAGCACGCCGCCGAGGTGGGCGCCGCCGGGCAAGCGCTTGCCATCGAGCGCCAGGGCCAAGGCAGACTCGCAGACAAACACCGTCGTCGCGCGGTTGCCCGGGTCGCCGCGGCCGGCAATGCGCCCGCGCTGCACCGTGCCGCGTTCACCCACGCCGATCAGCTCGCAGCGGAACGAACCGCCGTCCATCGCGCGCTCCGAGGGGCCTTCGCCGGGTGCGGGCAGGAAGCGCGCAGCGATGCGGCGCAGCGGTGCCAGCGCCATCGCGCTGCGGCCCGCGGCCATGCCGACGGCGAGCGCGGTGGCGGTCAACGCGCCGCTCGCGCCGCGGCCCATGCGGGCGTATTCCTGGTAGTGGAAATCGGCGGCGTACAGGCCGCTGTCAGCCAGCAGCGCCGCGCTGCGTCGCACCACCCGGGTGTTGATCGGGCCCATCACGAACGGCGCCAGCCAGGCGTCGAAGTCGGCGTCGCGCAGGGCACCTGCGGGGTCGCGGTGGCTGGCTGCATCGGCGGGCGCCGTGCCGGCGGGGTTGAGCAGGAAGGGGTCATCGACCTGGCCTTGCACGCCCTCGTCGAGCGCATTGAGCATCGACGCTGCGGTGCCGCCGTTGAGCCCGCCGCGGATCGAGAAGCAGGCCTTGACGCTGGCGCAGCGCTCGCCATGCCGATCACGCAATGCACTGGCCACCAACCACGCGCCCAGGTCCGAGGGCACCGAATCGAAGCCGCAACCGGGCACGATGCGCGTGCCGCTCTTGGTTGCCGCGTCATGGTGGCGGTCGATCAACTGGCGCACCCACGGCGTCTCGCCAGTGATGTCGACGTATTGCGTGCCGTGGCGCACGCAGGCCGCCACCAGCTCGCTGCCGTAGCGTGCGAACGGCCCGGCGGTGCTGAGCACGACGCGGGTTTGGGCGGCCAGCGCATCGAGCGCTGCGGCGTCGCCCGCGTCGGCCACCACGACTGCCGGCCGAGCGGCGGCCAACTCGGCACGCAGTGATTCGAGCTTGGTTACCGATCGACCGGCGATGGCCCAGCGCACACCCGGCGCGTGGGCGGCGAAGTAAAGCGCGGACTGGCGGCCGACAAAGCCGGTGGCGCCGTAGAGGATGACGTCGCAGGGGCGCTGGATCGGCATGCGCCGGATTCTGCCGCTTCGGGCCGCGGCCGGCCCCCGAGAACGGGGGCGTGGCAAGGGTGAGTGCAACTCCTACACTGCCCCGGACCATGTTTCGACCCGATTCCAACGCCCGTTGCTGGCTGCGCCGCGGCGCAGCCGCCACGCTGCTCTGCGCCGCCCATGCCGCCATCGCCATCCCGGCCACCCAGGTCAGCAACGATGGCAAAGACGTAGTCGGCGAACTGATCGGCGAGCTGATTTTTCGTGCCGACCTGATGAGCTCGCTCGACGCCCTGTGCCCGCGCGGCAGGCTGTCCAACAATTGGCACGCCGCGCTGCCGGCGCTGCCGCCCGAGGCCACCACGCCGGAGCTGCTCGACCTGTCACGCCGCCTCGGCGCCGACGCCGGCCAGCAACTGGTGCGCGACAGCGGCGGCTGCGCCACACGCGCCTTCGCGGCGGCCTACGCCGAATCGCGCGAGACCTTTGGCGAGCTGATCGCGCGCTGGCGCCAGTTGTAGCGGGCGGGTCTGCGTGGGCCCGCGCAGCACTCGCTGGCGCAATAGTTAGTTACTGGCGAAGGGAGGCTTTCCTCGCCGGCCACCGAGATCAGCCGACCGCCAGCTTCACGGGCTTGCCGACCCTGCTGAGCATTTCCACCAGCGTGTCGATGGTGAACTTTGCTGTCTTCCTGTTGACGACATCGGACACGCGCGGGCGCGACACCATCAAAATCTGAGCCGCATCAGCCTGCTTCAATTGATGCTCGGTGATCCAGTTGGACAGCTCGATCATCAACTGCTGCTTCAGCAACCGCGTGTCGTTGATCTGCTTGCGAGAAGCCGCGTGCAGGCGCTTGGACTCGGCCGCCGAAAAGCCCAATTCGAGAAACAGATTGGCGCCGACCTTGGTGACGTGGCGAATTTCAGTGTCGATGCTCATCACTTTGCCTTTCTTGCATTGATCACGGCGCGGTAGCGCGCTGCGGCAATGTCCTTGTCCCGCTTGCTGGTGGCCTGCGTCTTCTTCTGGAAGCAGTGCAGGACGTAAACCGCTTCTTCGAACTTGGCGACGACCATGACTCGAAGACTCCGCTGGCATCTTTGATCCGGATTTCCTTCGTGCCTGGGCCCACGTCGTCGAACGGCTTCCAGTCTGTCGGGTCCAAGCCGGCCTGAACCTTGCCCATCTGAAAACCGGCTTCCTTGCGAGCCTCCTTCGGAAATGCGCGCAGATCGTCATACGAAGACCCGACCCACCGAATTTCCTTGTCGTCGCCCATAGGCAATTGTATAAAATTTTATACTCTCCTGCGTTGAAAGTCGGGTCTGATCGACTTGCTTCCATACTGCCGCTCCAAGCGCAACGCCCTCGATAGAAGCCTTCAGGACCACTTTTGATCGCAGCATAGAATCGCAACCGGCAACACAGATTCCGGGTGAGCCGGAAATAACATCAAGCAGCCACCTCTATGGTGGCGGAGCTGTGCGACCAAGAGTCTTGTAAACTTGATATGTGGGTGGAAGTGCGCCCAAACTAAACCCGACAGCCGGCATGGCCTGTCGGGTTTTTCATTTCTAGCCTGCCGTTCAACCCCGCCAGTGCTTGTCGCTGCGCGGGGTTTTCTACTTCAAGCCATGCACGATCGCCTATGCGCGCTCCTGCGCTTGCTCGAAGTGCTGCACTTGGCCATTTGGTTGGTCGAGAAGTTGCACGAGTGCGCGCGGTGGGTCGCTCAGACGTTGCCCGTCTAGAACACGGCCGTACTTGATCAATCAATCGCCGGGTGATCCCGGTTTCTTTTTGCGTTGTTCGTCTCAAAATCATGTCTCAAAATCGTGCCATGAAAATCATCGGATACATCCGAGCCTCAAGTGTTCATCGGGAACGCTCCCTACAGGAGAGGGAATTGAAGCGCGCCGGGTGCGAGCAACTATTTGCAGACACTGGCCGATCAAGCACGGGCGGCGCTCGGCCCGAACTTGCGAAGTGCTTGGCTCAACTAGAAGCAGGCGACCTCTTGATAATCTGGAAGCAAGATCGGCTTGGGCGATCTCTCACGGACTTGATTCGAATACTTCTAGGCTTGGCCGCTCGTGGCGTGGCATTTCGATCGATATCAGACAACATTGACACTCGTACGTCATCTGGCCGCACGTTCTTGCGACTGATACGCGCCCTCTCCGAGTGCGACTTTTCCTTGAAATCCGAAGGGGCGCGCTCAGGCTTGGCCGCTGCGAAGGAGCGAGGAATCCGACCTGGCCCCTGCTTTTCGCTTGATGCCCGCAAAGTCCACTACGCCCGCGAGCTGATAGGCGGCGGGCAAAGCCGGCCAGCAGTGGCTGCGCTCTTGCGCGTCTCGCGCGCTACGCTCTACAGAGCGCTTGCAAGGCATCCGTGATCGGCTGCTCGCAGATATCGACGGTGCACGAGGTACGACCGGAACTTGTGGTCCAAGTGCGACCGCCATGTGCGAGGTGACTTGAGCTACTAATAAGTGGCCCTCCCGCCCGAAAGATCGAGCACCGAACCGGTCGTGAACGAGCAGTCTTCGCTGGCCAGCCAGCAGATGCCGGCGGCGATTTCCTGCACCTCGACGAAGCGGCCCATCGGGATCTTGCCGAGCATGAAATCGATGTGCTGCTGCGTCATCGTGGCGAACATCGCGGTCTTGGCCGCGGCCGGGGCGACAGCGTTGACCAGGATGCCTTTCGTCGCCGTCTCCTTGGCCAGCGATTTCGTCAGCGCGATCAGGCCGGCCTTGCTGGCGCTGTAGTGGCTGGCGTTGGGGTTGCCTTCCTTGCCGGCCACCGAGGCCACGTTGACGATGCGGCCGTAGCCCTGTTTCAACATCTGCGGCACCACCGCGCGGCAGGTCAGGTAGGGCGCGATCAGGTTGACTTCGACGACGCGGCGCCACATCTCGGGCGCCAGCTCCCAGGTCGTCGCGTTGCCGCCGGTGATGCCGGCGTTGTTGACCAGGATGTCGATGCGGCCGAACTCAGCGATGGCTTGCGCCGTGGCTTGCGCCACCGCGGCGTCGTCGGTGAGTTCGAGCTGCGCGCTACCGACGCGGCCGAGCTTGCCGAGCGAGTCTTTCGCCTTGGCCAACAAGGGCGCGTCCAGATCCCACAGCACCACGCTGGCGCCCGATTGCAGCATGCGCTCTGCCGTGGCGTAGCCGATGCCCTGCGCGCCGCCGGTGATGACGGCGACGCGGCCTTTCAAGTCAAGTTGATTCACGACACAAGTCCTTTGAGAGTGGTGGCTGCATCCGGCCGCGCGCGGCAGTCGGCGATGTACTGGCGCACGATGTCGGCGAACGCGGCTTCGGGCGCGAGGCCGAGCTTGGCGGCGCGCGCCGCGCTCGCGCCCTTCGGCCAGTTGGCGACGATGCCGGCAATGCGCTCGTCGCGCTCGAAGCGCACCCGCGCGCGCACCGCAGGGCCGGCGACGGTTTCGAGTGCGGCGAGCATCTCGCGCACCGTGACGTTGAGCGCGGGCAGGTTCAGCGCCAGCCGGCCGCCGAGCGCGTCGCGCGGCGCTTCATACACGGCGATCAACCCCTCGACCGTGCGTGCCGGTGACGACACGGGGTGCGACACGGTTTCATCGACGGGGCAGATCGCTTCGACGCCGGCCAGCGGCTCGCGGATGATGCCGCTGAAGAACGACGACGCCGCGGCATTGGGTTTGCCCGGCCGCACCGTCACCGTCATCAGGCGCGCAGCCCGGCCGTCGATGAAACCCTTGCGCGTGCAATCGGCAATGAGCTGTTCGCACATCAGCTTTTGCGCGCCGTACGAGGTTTGCGGCGCGGGCAGCGTGTCGTCGGCCACCACCTCGGGCAATGGGCGGCCGGGGTCGGGCCCGAACACGGCGACTGAACTCGAGAACACGAAGCGCGGCGCGTTGCCTGCCACGCGAAGCGCATCGAGCAAGGCGCGCGTGCTGTCGAGGTTGGAGCGCATGCCCAGATCGAAATCCAGCTCGCATTCGCCCGACACGGCCGAGGCGAGGTGGAACACGCCGTCGAAGCGCTCGGCGCCGAGGGCGGCGCATTGCTCGAGCAAGGCCCCCGTGTGGGCACTCACGCGAGGGTCGGCGAGCAGATCGGGCGGTGGCGCGAACTGGTCGGCGAGCACGAGGGCATCGATGTGCTGGCCGGCCAGCGAGTCGCGCGCCATCAGGGTGCGCGCCAGACGTGCGCCGATGAAGCCGGCGCCGCCGGTGATGAGCAGTTTCATGGCTGTCTCGTTCGATAAGGTTGAAACCAGGCCAGGCCGGCCGAGGTGCCGCCGGGCGTTGCGATCCGCGGCCGGTACTCGGCACCGACATGGCCGCTGTAGCCGAGGCGGTCGATCAGGGCGAAAAGGTAAGCGTAGTTGACCTCGCCGACATCGGGCTCTTGCCGCTCGGGCACACCGGCAATTTGCAGGTGGCCGACGGCGCCCGTCGCCAGGTAGCGCCCGAGCTTCTTGGCCAGATCGCCCTCGACGATCTGGCAGTGGTACAGGTCCATCTGCACTTTCAGATTCGCCGCGCCGACCTCGGCGACGATTTCGTGCGCCTGGTCTTGGCGGTTCAGGAAAAAGCCCGGAATGTCGCGGGTGTTGATCGGCTCGATCAGCACATCGATGCCCAGCGGCGCGGCCCGCGCTGCGGCCCACGCCAGGTTGGCGACGTAGGTGGCGTGCAGGGCGGCGCGCTCGCTGCCGGCCGGTGCCAGGCCGGCCATCACATGCACGCGTGGGCAGCGCAAGGCTTGCGCGTACGACAGGGCCTGGTCGACGCCGCGCTTGAATTCGTCTTCACGACCGGGCAAGCACGCCATGCCGCGTTCACCGTGATCCCAGTCGCCGGGCGGGGCGTTGAACAGCACCTGCTCCAAGCCGTGGTCGCGAAGCCGCGCAGCCAGCTCATCGGCCGTG
>JANOKY010000022.1:0-18524 GCA_031419635.1 Burkholderiales bacterium
CACAGCTGGCGGGACGGGGCCGCGAGAAGCTCGAACTCGAGACGGCGCTCCACAAGGCCATCGAGCGCGACGAACTGGTGCTGCATTACCAGCCGAAAGTCGACGTCCGTGCCTCGCGCATGGTCGGGGCCGAGGCGCTGATGCGCTGGCAGCACGGCGGCGTACTGGTGCCGCCGGGCGACTTCATCCCACTGGCCGAAGAAACCGGGCTGATCGTGCCATTGTCGGAATGGGCCGTGCGCGAGGCCGCGCGCCAGGCCAAGATCTGGCAACAGAACTTCGGCTTCGCCGATTCGATCGCCGTCAACCTGCCCAGCCGCCTGTTCGAGCGCAGCGATCTGGTCGAGAACATCCACCAGTCGGTCACGGCGTACGGCGTGCCGCACAAGGCGATCCTGCTCGAGATCACCGAAAACAACCTGATGAAAGACCTGCACAACGTCTCGCTGTCGCTGCACCGGCTCAACGAGATCGGGGTGGAGATTTCGATCGACGACTTCGGCACCGGCTACTCGTCGCTGGCCTACCTGACCACGCTGCCGATCTCCGAGCTGAAGATCGACCGCAGCTTCGTGCGCGACCTGGGCATCACACCGCAAAGCTCGGCGGTGGTCAGCGCCATCATCGCGCTGGCGCGCTCGCTGGGCCTGCGCGTGATTGCAGAAGGCGTGGAAAACCTGCGCCAGATGGACGTGCTGCACCGCCTGGGCTGTGGCGTGATGCAGGGCTTCCTGTTCGCCAAGGCGCTGCCGCCTGACGAGCTCGAAACCTGGCTGCAGCAGACCGTGCTGCCGCGCAAGGCTCCCTGGATCGGCGCGGCCAGCGACGAGCCGGTGCCGCGCGTGCTCGGCCGCGCCTGACTGACGACCGCCGCCTGTTGCGATGAGCACCGCGGCGCAGTTGGCCAAGGCAGCGCTGCGCCGCCTGGCCGTCGCCCAGCAGGAGCCGACACCGGAAAACTATGCGCGGGCCTGGGGCCAGGAAGCCAGCAGCGCCGCCGCACCGGCCTTGGCCGCGGCCGGCAGCATCGCCAACACCAGCGCCAACACCAGCGCCAGCGCCAACGTGACGGCGGCGCAATGGGCCGCCCTGATCGAACGCCTGGTACGCGGCGTCGAACGCGGCAGCCGGCAATGGACGGCGGCGCGCAGGAAGGACGGCCTGCAACGCGTGCTCGACAACAGCCGCTCCGACCTGCAGCGCCTGCATGACCGGCTGCGCCAGTTGACCAGCAGTTGGGACGGCGAGGGCGAGGATGCCGGCGTCGAAACGATCGCCGACGAGCTGAGCGCCGAGCTGGGCGCCGTGACCGCGGCGTCGCCGCTGGCCGCCGCGCTACCCGACCGTGCCGCCAGCGAAGCGCCGCTGGGCGACTGGCCCGGCCTGGCCGCCAGCCTCGAGGCCACGGTGCAGGCCGCGCTGCCCGGCGACGACCCGCGCGCGCGCGAGCTGGCCGATCAACTCGCCGCGCTGGCGCAGCGCATCGACGGCGAAGGCGCGAGCGCCGCGCTGGTGGCCGAGCTCGAACAGGTCTGCGTGCCGGCCCGGCGCCTGCTGGTGCAGCGCCATCAACTGGTTGACCAACTCGCGGCGCTGGCGCGTGAGCTCACCGCCGGCCTGACCGAGCTGGCCGAAGACGACAGTTGGGCCCGCGGCCAGGCCCAGGCGATGCAGGCGCGCCTGGGCCCGGCCGACAGCAGCGCCGCACTCAGCGTGCGCAGCGTGCGCGCCACCCACGACCTGCTGGCGCAAACCCGGCAACAGCAGCAGCGCCTGAAGGGCGAGCGCGACCGCGCCCGCGACGCGCTGAAAACCCTGGTGGCGAGCCTGGTGGCCGAACTCGGCGACCTGGGCGGGCGCACCGGCCGCTATGGCGCGCAACTCGACAGCTACGCCGGCAGCATCGAGCAGGCCGATTCGCTCGACAGCCTGGCTGGCCTGGTGCGCGAGATGGTTCAGCAAAGCCGCACGGTGCAAGCCGACGTGGTCAGTGCCGGTGCGCGCCTGCAAGCCGGTCAGGACCAAGCCGCGCAGTTGTCGGTGCGGGTGCGCGAGCTCGAGGGCGATTTGCGCCGGCTGTCGGAAGAGGTTTCGACCGACGCGCTGACCCAGGTGGCCAACCGCCGCGGCCTGGCCCACGCCTTCGAGGCCGAGAGCGCGCGCCATGCCCGCGACGGCGCCACGCTGGCGGTGGCGCTGATCGACATCGACAACTTCAAGAAGCTCAACGACTCGCTCGGCCACAGCGTCGGCGACGAAGCCTTGAAGTCGCTGGCCGCGCGGGTGCGCGCCGCGCTGCGCCCGGTTGACCATGTGGCGCGCTTCGGTGGCGAGGAATTCGTGCTGCTGCTGCCGGCCACTGACGTCGTGCAGGCGCAGGAAGCGCTGACGCGGCTGCAACGCGAACTGACCGCCAGCCTGTTCATGCACGAAGGCCGCGACGTCTTCGTCACCTTCTCCGGCGGCGTCACCGCCTGGCGCGTCGGCGAGGCCATCGACGCTGCGATCGAGCGCGCCGACGAAGCGCTGTACGAGGCCAAGCGCAGCGGCAAGAACCGAACCTGCGTGGCGTAGGCGTGGGCCCGGCGGATGCGGCCCGGCCCCACCTTAGGGATGGTGGGCGCAAGTCCTCGCCATCCCGGCGCGCCGCGCAGTAGCATGTGCCTTCGGGGAGCGTACAGGTTCGCCCACACGGGGCGATTGCGGAGAGTGCCCATGTTTCGGCCCAAACCGAAGATGCCGGCAAAGTTGGTCTGGCGCATCAGTGCGAGCGCGCCGATGGGCGAGTGGGTCTACAAGCTTGCGCCGACCATCGCCAAACCCAGCATGGAGTTGCCCGAGGTCTCGTACGACAGTTGGGTCACATCGTCGTATGACCTGTTGAGCGGCACCGACGTCAGCGAAGAGTCGGACACGCTGCCGGGCGACCTGTTCGATGACCTGTTCGCACCACAGCAGGGCAGCGCCAAGAACCCCGGGAAGTGACGGGCCGCCGATGGCGCGCCAGCGCCCAGGTTGACATGTCCGGTGCCGCGAGGCGAAGCGAGGGGTGCTTCGCTACGGCGCCGGCCGGCGGGGTGGTACAAGGCGCAGACGATGGGCGGTCGCCGATCGCCTGCGACAACAACAACAGGCCCAAGGCATGACTGACGACTCCAAAGCCTGCCCGGTCTGCGGCGAGAGCATCAAGGCGGTGGCGATCAAGTGCCGCTTCTGCAATACCGACCTGGCGGCCTACGCCGCCGCGAACGAGGCTGAGACGGAAAAACCCCTGTTCACCGGGCACCCGGCGGTCATCGTCAGTGCCTGGCAATGGCTGGCCGTCGTCTTCACCCTCTTCATCGCCTACCTCGTCTACTGGATCCGCAGCCGCTCGACGACCTACGAGATCACGACCCAGCGCGTCAAGGTCGAGCGCGGCCTGCTGTCCAAATCGAAAGAGAACGTCGAGCTGTTCCGCATCGACCACTTCGACCTGCACAAGCCGCTGGGCATGCGCCTGCTCGGACACTGCGTGCTGCACTTGCGCTCGACCGACACAAACTTCTCGTCGGTGCTGATCCAGGGCCTGCCGAACCTGGAGGCGCTGGCCGACACGCTGCGCGAATGCTCGCTGCGCGAGCGCACGCGAAGGCGGGTGACGACCTTCGTTCAGGCGTGACGCCCGCGCCTGCATCGGGCGGGCAGCGCAGCCGATGGAGCTGGCGCCTGGCGGAAGCGGTGAGATTCGAACTCACGGGCCCTTGCGGGCCGCCGGTTTTCAAGACCGGTGCAATCGACCACTCTGCCACGCTTCCTTGTTGCCTGGCGATTGTCTCATCCAGGGCGCTGCGCGGGCTCGCAGCGCACCTGCATCACGTCGCGCCGGCCACCATCGACGCGCACGGCGGTCAGCGCGCCGCCCCAGACGCAACCGGTGTCGAGCGAGAGCAGGTCCGGGCGGTTGATCAGGCCCAGCGTCGACCAGTGGCCGAAGGCGACCGGTGTGCCGGCGCAGGCGCGGCCGGGGAACTCGAACCAGGGCACGAGGCCCGGCGGCGCGCTGCCGGCGCCTTCCTTGGCCTTGAAGTCGAGACTGCCGTCGGCGTGGACGAAGCGGACGCGCGTCAGCACGTTGATGACATGGCGCCAGCGGTCGGGGCCTTGCAGGCTGTCGCTCCATTTCGCGGGCTGGTTGCCGTACATCAGCGGCAGGAAGGCGGCCAGGTCGGGGCCGCGCAGCAGGTGTTCAACCTCGCCGGCCAGGGCCAGCGTTTGCGACGCGTCCCAGGCCGGTGACACGCCGGCATGCACGCACAGCCAGCCTTCACGTTCGAGCGCCAGCGGGCGTTGGCGCAGCCAGTCGAGCCAGGCTTCTCGGTCAGGAGCGTCGAGGATCTCGCGCAAGGTGTCGCTGCCATGTTCGGGCCGCACGCCATGGGCCACGGCCAGCAGATGCAGGTCGTGGTTGCCGAGCAGGGCGTCGGCGGCAGGGCCCAGCGCGCGCATCTTGCGCAGCACGGCCAGTGACTGCGGGCCACGGTTGACCAGGTCGCCGAGCACCGTCAGTCGGTCGCGCGAAGGCGAGAAGCCGATCTCGGCGAGCAGGCGCTCGAAGGCATCGCAGCAGCCCTGCAGGTCGCCGATCAGATAGTGCATGGAGCGATTCTGCTACGCTGCCGTCCCTGTCGGTTACACGGGGCGCGCGGCACGCGGCTCTGTCTGCATGGACGTCGCGCTGCTGGTTTTCCTGATCCTGCTCAACGGCCTGTTCGCCATGTCGGAAATGGCGCTCACGGCCAGCCGCAAGGCGCGGCTACAGGTCATGCTCGAAGCTGGTGAGCCGGGTGTGGAGGCGGCGATGGCGCTGCACGACAACCCGACCAAGTTCCTGTCGACGGTGCAGATCGGCATCACCTCGATCGGCATCTTGAACGGCATTGTTGGCGAGGCCGCCTTCGCCGCGCCGCTGGCGCTGTGGCTGCAGGCCGCTTTCCAGGTGCCGCCGCGCGCGGCCGAGCTCAGCGCCACCGGCCTGGTGGTGGTGATTATCACGGTGCTGACGATCATCTTCGGCGAGCTGGTGCCCAAGCGCCTGGGCCAGATCTACCCCGAGACCGTCGCCCGGCTGGTGGCCACGCCGATGCAGTGGCTGTCGACGGCGACGCGGCCGCTGGTGGCGCTGCTGACGATCTGCACCGTGGCCATCCTGCGCCTGTTCGGCATCCACGGCGGGCCCAACCGCAGCGTCACCGAAGAAGAAATCGCCGCCAGCCTGGAAGAAGGCCTGGACGCCGGCGTGATTGAGGAACAGGAGCACCAGATGGTGCGCAACGTGTTCCGCCTGGATGAGCGCCAGATCGGCTCGATGATGATGCCGCGCACGGAGATCACCTGGCTCGACGTCAACGCGCCGCTGGCCGATTCGCTGGCCCTGATGGCCGCCAACCAGCACACCCGCTACCCGGTCTGCCGCGGGGGGCTCTCCGAAGTGCTCGGCGTGGTCTCGGCGCAGAGCCTGCTGCCAGCGGTGTCGCGCGGCGAAACGCCCAACCTGGCCGATGTGCTGACCGACCCGGTGTTCGTGCCCGAAACCCTGTCGGGCATGGAGCTGCTCGAGCACTTTCGCGTCTCGAGTGCCGAGCTGGTGTTCGTGGTCGACGAGTACGGCGAAGTGCAGGGCGTGATCACGGTGCGCGACGTGCTCGAAGCCATCACCGGCGAATTCAGCGCCCCGGCCGATGACCATGCCTGGGCGGTGCAGCGCGGCGACGGTTCCTGGCTGCTCGACGGCCTGATCCCGGTCACCGAGCTGAAAGACCGCCTCGAGCTGAAAGAGATGCCCGAAGAAGGCCGCGGCCGCTACAACACCCTGGCTGGCATGATCATGCTCTTGCTCGGCCGACTGCCGCGCACCACCGACCGCGTCGACTGGAATGGCTGGCGCTTCGAAGTCGTCGACATGGACGGCAAGCGCGTCGACAAGGTGCTGGTGGCGCCGATCGCCAACCCTGGAGAACACGACAACTCATGATCGATCCGACCCTGTTTGCCGAGCCGCAGGCCCTGGACCGCGTTCAACACCGCGCGATGCGCCTGGACGTGGGCGCCACCCGCTACGACCGCACCGCGGGCATGAACGCGCTGTTCATCACCGCGGTCGAATTCGGCGATGTCTGCCGCGAGTACCCGATCGTCTTCGTCGATGCCGGCCAATCGGCCGAGGGCCAGCGCGAAGTCGCACCGATGGCCGTGCTCGGCCTGGAGCCCGGCGAGAACCTGATGCTCGCCGCCGACGGCACCTGGGGCGCGCGCTATACCCCGGCGCTGCTGCGCGGCTACCCGCTCGGCGTGGTGCATGTCGATGCCACCAGCTACGCGGTCTGCATCGACGTCAAGGCCGGCGCACTGTCGACGGACGCGGGCGAGCGGCTGTTCAACGATGCCGGTGAGCCCACGCCCTTCCTCGAGGAGCGGCGCCATTTCGTCGAAGAGATCGAGCGTGAGGCCCAGCGCACGCGCCAGTTCGGCCGCCGCCTGCTCGAGCTCGATCTGCTGCGCTCGATGCGCTTCGATGCCAGCCTGCCCGACGGCAACAAGCTGTCGGTCGACGGCTTCCTGGCCCTGGACGAGGAAAAGCTCGCGGCCTTGCCCGATGCCAGCGTGCTCGACCTGCACAAGACCGGCGTGCTGGCCTTGCTGCACGCGCACCAGATTTCGCTGGGCCTCATGCGCGCGCTGGTCGAGCGCCGCGTGGCGCGGCGGGCGACGGCGTAGCGTGGCCGGCAACGCCTTCGAGGGCTTGCTGTCGACGCCGGCCATGCTCGC
Source organism: Burkholderiales bacterium (assembly GCA_031419635.1). GTDB lineage: Bacteria > Pseudomonadota > Gammaproteobacteria > Burkholderiales > Burkholderiaceae_C > CADEEN01. Next base: position 6,808 of record JANOKY010000022.1, read on the forward strand.
CGCTTTCGGCGAGCCGGCGATCGTGCAGGCGATGCTCGACTACGAGGCGGCACTCGCGCAGGCCCAGGCCGACGAGGGTGTGATCCCGGCGGCTGCGGCGCAGGCGATTGCCGCCGCATGCCGCGCCGAGCGCATCGACATCGCGGCGCTGGTGCAAGACGCGCGGCGCGCCGGCAGCCTGGCCATTCCGCTGGTCAAGCAACTCACGCAGCTCGTGGCGCAAAGCGATGCCGACGCCGCACAGTGGGTGCATTGGGGCAGCACCAGCCAGGACGTGATCGACAGCGCGATGGTGCTGGCCACGCGCCGCGCGCTGGCCCTGGTCGATGCCGACCTGGCGTCGCTGATCACTTCGCTGCTGGCGCTGGCCGAGCGCGAAGGCGACGCGCCGCTGCTCGCGCGCACGCTGATGCAGCCGGCCAGCGTCATCAGCCTGGGCTTCAAGATCGCGGGCTGGACCGCCCCGCTGCTGCGCTGCCGCCAGCGCCTGCAACGCGCCGCGGCCGACGCGCTGCAAGTGCAGTGCGGCGGCGCGGTCGGCACGCTGGCCACGCTCGGCGAGCAGGGCCCGGCGGTGGCGCGCCGTACGGCCGCGCTGCTCGGCCTGCGCGCGCCGCCGGCCGATCACTGCGCCGCCTGGCACACCCAGCGTGATGCGTGGATTTCCTTCGGCTGCGAGGTCGCGGTGCTGACCGGTGCGCTGGGCAAATTCGCCCGCGACCTGTCGCTGCTGGCGCAGGCCGAGGTCGGCGAAATGAACGAACCCAGCGCGGCCGGCCGCGGTGGCTCCACCGCGATGCCACACAAGCGCAACCCTGTGGCCTGCATGGTCGCGCTGGCCGCGGCGCAGCGCACGCCCCAGCGCGCCGCCGCGCTGCTCGGCGCGATGGTGCAGGAACACGAACGCGGCCTGGGCAACTGGCAGGCCGAACTGGCCGAATGGGCCGGGCTGTGGACCAGCGCCCACGGCGCCGTGGCGGCGCTGGCCGAAGCCGCGCCCGGCCTGCAAGTCAACCGCCATCGCATGCGCGCCAACATCGACGCCTTGCAAGGCCTGGTCTTCGCCGAAGCCTGTACCGCGCGCTTGGCGGCCGTGATCGGCAAGCCGCGCGCGCAGGCGCTGCTCGAAGCGCTGTCGCAGCGCGCCGTGGGCGAAGCCCGGCCGCTGCAAGGCTTGCTGCTGCAAGCCATCGCCGCCGATGCGGCGCTGGCCGCTGCCGTGCCGGCCGCCGACATCGAGCGCCTGTTCGACCCCGCCATCGCCGCACAAACCGCCATCGCCCGCGCCACGCCCTGGCTCGCTGCGCTGCGCCATCAACACCACGCGCCATGAGCCACTCACGCCAAGACGACTTTGACCGCGGCCTCGTCAACCGCCGCGCCATCCTCGGTGACGAATGGGTCGAGCGCTCGTTGGCCAACGCCACCGACTTCAACGCCGAGTTCCAGCACCTCATCAGCCGCTACGCCTGGCACGACATCTGGAGCCGGCCTGGCCTGGACGCCACCACGCGGCGGCTGCTGGTGCTGGGCATGACGATGGCCGCGGCGCGCTGGGAAGAATTCGAGCTGCATTGCCGCGCCGCCTTGCGCGGCGGCGTGCCGCTCGAAGCGATCAAGGAAACGCTGATGCAGGGCGCCATCTACTGCGGTGTGCCGGCGGCCAACACCGCCTTCAAGCTGGCGGCCGAGATCTGCAAAGCCGAGGGCATCGTGCTCGAGCCCGCGCCGCTCGACGGCGCCGTGCGCGTGCAGCGCCACCATACCTTCAGCCTGCCGCAACTGCACGTCGCATTGCAGGGACCGGCGAGCGGTGTTCCCGTCATGCTCAGCCACGCCCTCGGGCTCGACCTGTCGATGTGGGACGGCCTGGCCGCGGCGCTGGCTGCAAGCCACCCGCTGCTGCGCTACGACCACCGCGGCCAGGGCGGCTCGGCGGCGCCTTCGGGGCCGTACCTGCTCGACGATCTGGTCGACGACGCCGCGCGTCTGATCCGCGAATGGGGCCGCGGCCCGGTCGTCTTCGTCGGCCTGTCGATGGGCGGCATGGTTGCGCAGGGCCTGGCGATCCGCCACCCTGAACTGGTGCGTGGCCTGGTGCTGGCCAACACCACGGGGCAGTACCCCGAGGCGGCGCAGGCCACCTGGGCGGCGCGCATCGCGGCGGTCGAAGAGGGCGGCATGGCGCGCGTGGCCGATGCGGTGGTCGAGCGTTATCTGCACGCCGATTTTCGCGCTGCGAATCCCGTGTTCACGGCCGCGCTGCGCGCGCACCTGCTGCGCGCCGATGCCGCCGGCTACGCCGCCGCCTGCCAGGCCATCCGCAGCGTCGACTGGCTGCCCTCGCTGCTGCGCATCAAGTGCCCGACCCTGGTGCTGGCGGGCGCGCGCGATGTCGGCGCCACCCCGGCGATGGGCCAGGCGATCGCCGAACGCATCGTCGGCGCCGAGTTCGAATTGTTCGACGAGGCCTCGCACTTGAGCGTGGCCGAACAGCCGCTACGCTTCGAAGCCGCCGTGCGCGGCCTGATCGCGCGCTGCTGAGGGCTCACACTGAATCGCATTCAATCGCGTAGGATCCGTTCGGGCTGAGGTATCGAAGCCCTTGCGAGGCCCTTCGATACCTCAGGGCGAACGGATGGGTCGCCTGTGCAAGCGCCTATATGGTCGAATGCAAAGTGGTATCAGCGCTCGATGCGGATCAGCTTGCCGTCGTCGCTGAGCAGGTAGAGCCAGCCGTCGGGGCCCTGCTTGACGGTGCGGATGCGTTTGCCCAGCGCCTTGACGACGGCCACCTCTTCACGCAGCGTGACGGCGTGGTTGGCGTCGAGCACATGCCGCCACAACGTGGCGCCGACCAGCGCGCCGGCAAAGAGATTGCCGCTCCACTCGGGGAATTTGTCGCCGCTGTAGAACGCCAGCCCCGAAGGCGCGGTCGAGGTCGGCAGCCAGGTGCCCTTGGGTTCTTCGTAAGTCGGCGCGTGCACGCCGCCGCCAGGCCGGCATGACGGATCCGATTGGGCAAAGCTGTACGGGCAGCCGTAGCTCACCAGCGGCCAGCCGAAGTTCTTGCCCGGCAGCACGCGGTTGAGTTCATCGCCGCCGCGCGGCCCGTGCTCGGTGAGCCACAACCCGTCGCTACCGGGCTCGAGCGCCGCGCCCTGCGGGTTGCGGTGGCCGATGCTCCACAGCCCCGGCAGCGCGCCGGGCAGCGCGAATACCGGGTTGTCGATCGGGATGCTGCCGTCGCGGTTCAGCCTCAGCACCTTGCCCAGGCTCTTGGCCACGTTCTGGGCGTTCTGCGAGGTCGGCGCGGCCGGGTCGTCCTGGCCGCGTTCGCCGACGGTGAGGTACAGCGTCTTGTCGGCGCGAAAGACGATGCGCGAGCCGTAGTGGATGCTGCTGTTGAGCTTGGGCGCCTGGCGCCAGATCACCGTCACGCTTTGCAGCGCGTTGCCCACCAGGCGTCCGCGTGCCAGCGCGGTGCCGGCGCCGCCGCTGCCGTCTTCGGAGAAGCTGAAATAGACCCAGGGGTCGCTGGCGAAGTCGGGGTCCAGCGCCACGTCGAGCAGGCCGCCCTGGCCGCTGCTGTTGACGGCCGGCACGCCACTCACAGTCGCGTCGATGGCCGAGCCATCGGCACGCACGATGACCATCGAGCCACCTTTTTGCGTGACGAGCATGCGCCCATCGGGCAGGAAGGCCAGGCCCCAGGGGCTGCTGAGCGCGGCGCCGAGCAGCGTGGCCTTGGCCGGGCCTGCGGTGGGCGCTGACGCGGGCGGCGGTGCGGGCGGCGTGGCGCCGTCGCTGCTGCCGCTGCCGCAGGCGGCGATGCTGGCCACCAGCAGGGCCGCGAAGCCGCTGGCGCTCCAACCCAAGGCGCGGCGCAGCGACGGTGTGCTGCCTGCGGCTCGGATAGCGTTGTCTGGATTCACGGCGGCAAGGCTACTGGCTCTGCGCTGCGCCGCTGCTACGAGATGCAACCCCGGCGCATGCGCCCGGCAGCGATGTGACCCTTGTCACACCGCCTGCGCGGCCTCGACGATCATCTGCAGCCGCTGCTGGCCGTTGTATTCATCGAGTGCCAGCCGGTAGGCCAGGCGCACGCGCTCGGCCACCGGCTCGGCGTGGCCGAACCAGATCGCATCGCGCGGCTGGCCGAGGTGGCGCACGCGCAGCTTGAGGTGCTTGTCGCCGACCAGTCGCTGCGCGATCACGTCGACCTCGTCGCAGAACAGCGGCGCCTCGAAGGCCTGGCCCCAGACCTGGGCGTCGAGCGCGGTCACGGTCTCGATGTTGAAGTATTCGAGTGCGAGGGCGCCGTCGGTGCGGATTCGCCGTGTCAGCGTCGCCGCGTCGAGCCATTCGCTGGCCACGCGTTGCAAGGCGATGTCGAAGGTCTCGAAGTGCTCTTTTGCAATCGTGCAGCCCGCCGCCATCGCGTGGCCGCCGAAGCGCAACAGCACGCCGGGGTGGCGCTTGGCCACGAGGTCGAGGGCGTCGCGCAAATGAAAGCCGGGGATCGAGCGCCCCGAGCCTTTGAGCGCGCCATCGGCGCCGAGGGCGAAGACGAAGGTCGGGCGGTGCAGGCGGTCTTTCAGGCGGCCGGCGACGATGCCGACCACGCCTTCGTGGAAGCCGGGGTCGAACAGGGCCAGGGCCGACGGCGGTTCCGCCGAACGGTTGTCCAGCATCAACTGCTCGAGCGCGGCCTCGGCCTGCTCGCGCATGCCGGCTTCGACCTCGCGGCGCTCGCGGTTGATGGCGTCGAGCTGCTGCGCCAGCTCGGCCGCGCGGCCGGCGTCGTCGGTGAGCAGGCATTCGATGCCCAGGGTCATGTCGGCCAGGCGGCCGGCGGCGTTGATGCGCGGCCCCAGCGCAAAGCCGAAATCGAACGCCGCGGCGCGCGCGGGCTGGCGGCCGGCCGCCGCGAACAGCGCGGCCACGCCGGCCTGCATGCGAGCGCTGCGGATGCGCTTCAAGCCCTGCGCCACCAGCCGCCGGTTGTTGGCATCGAGCTTGACCACATCGGCCACGGTGCCCAGCGCCACCAGGTCGAGCAGGGCATCGAGCTTGGGTTCCTTGATGCTCTCGAAGGCGCCGCGCGCGCGCAGCTCGGCGCGCAGCGCCAGCAACACATAGAACATCACGCCGACGCCGGCCAGCGCCTTGCTCGCAAATTCGTCACCGGGCGCGTTCGGGTTGACGATCACGTTGGCGTCGGGCAGCGCCACCACGCCGCCCACCAAGGCCGGCAGGTGGTGGTCGGTGACCAGCACGGCCAGGCCGCAGGCCCGCGCATGGGCCACGCCGTCGAAGCTGGCAATGCCGTTGTCCACCGTCACCAGCAATTGCGGCTGCTTGGCCAGCGCCAGGTCGACGATGGCCGGCGTCAGGCCGTAGCCGTGGATCGTGCGGTCGGGCACCACGTAGTGCAGCGTGCCCGGCGCCGCGCCGAGCAGGGCCAGGCCGCGCAAGGCCACGGCGCAGGCTGTGGCGCCGTCGCAGTCGTAGTCGGCAACGATGCAGATGTTTTGCTTGGCGGCGATGGCATCGGCCAGCAAGGTCGCGGCGGCCGAGCTGCCTTGCAAGCTGTTCGGCGGCAGCAGGTGCGCCAGCGCGTCGTCGATCTCTTCGGGCCGGGTCACGCCGCGCGCGGCGTACAGGCGCGCGAGCAGCGGGTGCACGCCGGCCTGCTCCAGGGCGAAGGCCACGCGCGGCGGCACGTCGCGCAGCTCCAGCAGCGGCGGCGGCACGTCGAGTGTTTCGATCAACGGGGCAGGGTTCAAAGCGATTCCAGCAGGGCGCGTTCGCGGGGTTGCGGCGGTGAGACCGAGCCGATCATGCGCTGCCACCAAGGACGCGCCCGCGGCGCCAGCTCAATGGCGCTGCGCTCGCCGCACAGCGTCAGCCGCAGCGGCTGGCCGCGCGCGGCGGCGTCGAGCAGTGGTGCGAGGGCTTGTTCGTCGAGCGCGCGCCAGGCTTCGCACCACGCGCCCCAGTCGCCGCTCAGGGCCGGGCCGCGCAGGCGCTCGTCGAGTTGCGCGTCATTGACTTGCTCGGGCAGCGCGGCGCCGCAGCCGCTCAGCCAGAACGAATTCACCGGTAGCGTGCCCGCGGCTTCGCGAGCCTCGTTCAGCGCATGCCCATGAAGCAGCATCTGGGCTTCGTTCTGCAAGCGCCGAAAGCCCCGGGCCGCGGCCTGGCGCGGCAGCCAGGCGTGGATGTTGCGGCCGACCACGCGCTCGGGCGACGCGCAGGCCAGGCCTTGCAGCGATTCATGCGCCGCGTACCAGCGCAGCGCCGCGCCCCAGGCCAGCGTGATGCCTTCGCCTTCGAACAGCGGGCGCAGGGCCGCGCACAGCTCGCGCGACTGCGCATCGGTCAACGCCAGCGCGGCGGTATCAGTCAGGTGCACGCCGTCGCTGCCGACGCGCCAATGCGCGGGCGTCAGCAAGCCCCAGGCCTGATCGCCGATGGCGATGCCGTCGGCGGCGGCCTGGCGTGCGGCCCAGGGAAGGCAGCCATCCGCCGCGGTCCAGCCGAGCGCGCGGGCCAGCGCGCGCTCGTGCGGCATCGACAGCGTGTCTTCGTCGCCGCGGTCGCGCCGCACTTCAATCCAGGTGGCGAGCAGGCGGTCCAGCGCCGGCGTGGCCAGCGACGGCAGGTGCGCGCGCGCAGCTTCGGCCAGCGGCGCGGCGAAGGCAACGATCAGATGCATCGACCGATTATCCGAGGCAGCTCGCGTGCAGCGGCCCGCGGGCACGATAGGCTCGGCCATGCGCAACGCAAAAGCCACGGCAACCGCTCCTGCGGCGGCGATCCCCGCCGGTATCTGGGTGCTCGGCTTCGTCAGCCTGTTGATGGACATCTCGTCGGAGATGGTGCTGAGCCTGCTGCCGGTGTTCATGGTCACGGTGCTCGGCGTCTCGCCGCTGGTGGTGGGCCTGATCGAAGGCGTGTCCGAAGCCACCGCGCTGATCGTCAAGGTGTTCTCCGGCGTGCTGTCGGACCGCCTGGGCCGGCGCAAACCGCTGGTCCTGCTGGGCTACGGCCTGAGCGCACTGCTCAAGCCGATGTTCGCGTTGGCCACCACCGCCTCCTGGGTCTTCGCGGCGCGCTTTGCCGACCGCATCGGCAAGGGCCTGCGCGGCGCGCCGCGCGATGCGCTGATCGCCGATCTGGCGCCCGCCACCGCGCGCGGCGCTGCGTTCGGCCTGCGCCAGTCGCTCGATGTCGCCGGGGCCTTCCTCGGCCCGCTGCTGGCGATGGGCCTGATGCTGCTGTGGGCCAACGACTTTCGCGCCGTGTTCTGGGTTGCGGTGCTGCCGGCGCTGCTGTCGGTGGGCCTGCTCTACTTTGGCGTGCACGAACCCGAGCGCACGGGCAAAGCGGGTGCGGCCATCAACCCGCTACAGCGCGCGCAGTTGCGGCGGCTGCCGGCCGCGTACTGGTGGGTCGTGGCGATCGCGGCGCTGTTCACGCTGGCGCGTTTCTCGCAGGCGTTTCTGGTGCTGCGTGCGGCGCAAGGCGGCCTGGCGCTGGCCTTGACGCCGCTGGTCTTCATTGCACTGAACAGCGTCTACTCGCTGGCGGCCTACCCGCTGGGCAAGCTGGCCGACCGCGTCGACCACGGCAAGCTGCTGGCCGCCGGCATGGGCCTGCTGATTGCCGCCGATGTGGTGCTGGCGCAGAGCGCGCATTGGGCCGTGGTGTGGGCAGGGGTCACGCTGTGGGGCCTGCACCTGGCGATGACCCAGGGCCTGCTGGCCGCGATGGTCGCCGAGACGGCGCCGGCCGACTTGCGCGGCACCGCCTACGGATTCTTCAACCTGGCCAGCGGCGTGGCCCTGCTGCTGGCCAGCACCGTGGCCGGCGGCGTGTGGACGGTGTTCGGTGCTGCGGTCACGTTCTGGTGCGGCGCGGCGCTGGCGGCAACGGCGCTAGTGGCCGTGTGGCTGCGCTCGGTGTGGCTGCATGCGCGGGCGAAGCCCTCGAGCGTTTGAGCCCGACATCGGCGCGGCCAGCAGCGATCCGCGACTTCGCGATTCGAGCCACAGCGGCGCCTCAGCGGCGCGCCGCAGGCCGATCAGTGGCACGAGGCCGTCGGGTGACCCGCTCAATGTGCCGACGCAGGCGGTCGTTGGTGGCGTGCAGCCAGTGGTCGCGAGCACGCTTTCAGGCCAGCGAAAACAGCCGCTGGCGTTTTTGCGTCTGGTCGATATAGCGTTGCAGCGCGCGCTGCGCCGGGCCGTCGAGTTTGGCGAAGGCGCAGCCCAGGCGCTGGCCGGGTTGGGTCGATCCCATGCCGCCGCTGACATGCTGCAGCGTCAGCGCGGTGGTGAAGCGCGCGTCGCCATCGAGCTCGATCTGCACGCCGGCCAGGGTGATGCCGGCAGCCAGCGGCGGCACGTCGGCGGGCAGCGCCAGCGCGCAGCCGCCGATGCTGACATCGAGCACGCGCAAGGCCAGCATCATCTCGGGCAGCGACGGGTGGCGCAGCGTGGCGGTGGGCGCGGCGGCGGCCGGCGTGCGCACGCGAAAGCTCTCGCGGCGCTGAAAGCGGTACAGCACCGCGGGCAACTCGGCCTGCAACGCGCTGCTCTTGGTGCCGTGCACCAGCATCAGGTGCTGCAGGTCGAACTGCAGCTTGACGCTGTCGAGGTAGGCCACCACGGTGGCCTCGCCGGCATCGACCAGGTTGCGCACGGCCGGCTGGGCCGCGTCGGCGGCCAGCGACAGCCGGCGCTGCTGGCTGTCGACGGTCCAGACGGTGGTGGTGTAGCTGCCGCCGCCCGGCGCCGACAGGTGCACCAACACATTGCGGTCGGCGAGTTGGCGCAGCAAGCCGAGCAGCTCGGTCGGGTGGCTGACGGCGAACTCGTCCTGCGCGTTGCCGCTCAACTGGTGCAGCGAGGCGGGTTGCGTGTCCTGAAAGGTCGGCTGCATCGCCACGGCTCAATGCAGGGTGCGGGGCTTGCCGGCCAGCAGGCGGTTGAGGTCTTCGAGCCAGGGCTCGACCAGGGTGCGGATCTCGGCGTCGTTGACCAGGATGCGCTGCATGATGCGCGTTTTCTGCCGCGCCTCTTCGGCGGCCAGGCCGGTCTGGCTGGCGGCATGCTTCAACTGCGCGATCAGCAGCACGCAGGCGCCTTCGAGCTTGACGACCTGGTCCCAGTCGGCCTCGCGGGCGGCGCTGAGCATGTCGGTGCTGGCTTTCTCCAGCGCTTCGTAGTAGCCGAGCAGGTGGGTGTTCATGGCGGTGCCTCGAGGTACAGCGTCAGGCATTTCGGCTCCCGACTTGGGGTGCGATCGAGGCCCAGGCCTCGCGCAGCGGTTGCATCAGCGCCAGGCACTCGTCGAGCGCGGCGGCGTCGTTGCGCAGGTTGGCCTGGGTCAGGCGCACGCTGATGTAGGCGTACAGGTCGGCCAGGTCGGCCGCCAGCGCACCGCCGCCGGCCAGGTCGAGGTTGGCGCGCAGGCCCTCGTCAACGATGCGCGCAGCGCGGCCGATGGCCCGGCACTTGGCATCCACCTGGCCATTTCGCAGCGCACCTTTGGCCTGCGCAATGGCATCGTCGAAACCGGCGAACAGCATCGCGACGAGTTGGTGCGGTGAGGCTTCAGGCACGCCGGTCTCGACACCGACGCGGGCGTACATGTTGCTCGGCGGCACGGCAGTCGGCGTGCGGCTGAAGGGTGACATGGTGAAACGGGGTGCGTACATGCGGGCTCACGTGCTGGCTGCGGATACAACCGTTATCGGTTTGCGGCTGTTCCGACTTGAGCTGGTTCAGGCCGATCGAAGCTCGCGGGTTGCCGATCGGCCGCGCCAAGAAGAACGGCCTGCGCGCGGTGCAGGCCGTGGTTCGCTGTCCTCGGCGGCGACCCCGTCAATTGCCGTTGCCGCTCTTGTTCCAGTTGGTGATCTGCTGTGTGACGTAGCTCGACAGCCCGGCGAGCTGGTTCATCTGCGTGTCCAGCGCCGCGTACTGCGCGCGCAGGCGGGCCTCCATGCGGGTGACCCGGTCCTCCAGACGTTCCTGTCGGTCGCGGTTGAGCTCGAGCCGGCTTTGCAGCCCGTCGGTGTGCGACTGCACCGTGCCGTCGAACGCCAGCATGCCCTCGGTGAGTTTGCGCAATTGTGTGGCGATGCCGTTGTTGGCGGGCACCAGCGGGTCGCTGTTCGCGAACAGCTTGGTGATCTCGGACAGGTTGGCCAATCCATTGCTGAGCTTGGTGGCGTTGACGCTGATCGAGCCATCGGTCTTGACGTCGAAGCCGATGTCCGACAGCCGCGTGAACGTCGACGATGCGCCGCTGGTCACCCCAAGCATGCGGCGCAACTGGGAGCGGATGCCGAGCGCCGCACTGTCGCCTTGCAGCGCCCCGGCGGTCTTGGTCGCGTCGTCGTACTTGGTCTGCGCGGCCAGCAGGCTGTTGACCTCGTTGTAGGCGGTTGCGAAGGCGTCGACCTTCTTGCGGATCGACTCCTGGTCGGACGCCGCATCGACCTGCACCGGCGCGGTCGTGACCCGCGCCAGGGTCAATGTGATGCCGTCGATCACGCTCGACAAGGTATTGCTGGCCGAGGTGACCGGCAGGTTGTCGATGCTGGCCTGGGCATTGGACGCGCCTTGGGCCAGAGTCATCGCCGAGAGGCCTGCCTGCGGGTCGTAGGCCAGCGCCGACAGGCCGCTGGCATCGCTGTGGCCGCCATCGGCGTCGGTGACGCCGATGCGAAAACCGTTCTCCGCACCGGTGGCCGCCGAGCGCAGCACCAGGCGGGCACCCGAGGCGTCGCTGAGCACCGAGGCGGTGACGCCGGCCTGGGCGGCATTGATGGCGTCGCGCACTTGGGCCAGCGTGCGTGCACCAGGGCCGACCGTCACGTTCACGCTGGCCGCACCCGTCTTGGCGGTGAAGGCCGTGCCATTCCAGGCGCCGAGCTGGATCTGCAGCGTGCCTTCGCCGAACATGGCGTCGGGCGAGGCGTAGGCGGCGACGGTCGCGTTCGATTGCGCGGCAGCCAGCGCCGTCACCATCACGCTGTAGCGGCCCGGGTGGGTGGTCGAGCTGGTCGTCACACCGACCGACGCGGGGTCGGTCGTGCTGCCCAGGGTCTGGCCCCAGGTGCCGGCCTGGGTCAATGCCGCGGCAGCGTCACGCAGGGCCGACAGCTTGGACTGAATCTGGCCGTAGATCGACAGCTTTAACTGGACCGTGGTGGCCTGCTTCTGCAGCAGCGTGATCGGCTGGCGCTCGAGGGCGACCAACTGGGTGACGATGCTGTTGACGTCGAGCCCGCTGCCGATGCCGGGCGATGAAATGGCCGCCATGGGCTGCTCCTGTTGCGTCTTCGGGCTATCGGCACTGGCGGCAAAAACTTGAGGCCCGACAGCCGCGTGGTGCGCGCCTGCGGGTCATGTGGCGGTGGGCGATCAATTGCGCAGCAGCGCCATCACCTGGTTGGGCAACTGGTTGGCCTGGGCGACCATCGCGGTGCCGGCCTGCTGCAGGATCTGCGCTCGCGACAGCGCGGCGGTTTCCTGGGCGAAGTCGGCGTCCATGATCCGGCCGCGCGCTGCCGAGGTGTTTTCGGAGTAGGTCTGCAGCTGGCCGATCACCGCTTCGAAGCGGCCCTGCAACGCACCGGCATCGGCGCGCGCGGTATTGACGAGATCGAGATCGGTGTCGGTCGCGGTCAGCACCGCGGT
>JANOKY010000023.1:0-4709 GCA_031419635.1 Burkholderiales bacterium
CACCAGGTTCAGCACCCCGGCCTGGATCTCGTTCAAGGCCAGCATGCGCGCCAGCAGCAGCGGGCCCAGGTCGGACACGGTGGCGCGCACCGGGTGGCCCTGTTCGCCGAAGACATCCCACAGCGTGGCCGGGCAGGCCCGGCTTTCAGGGGTCGGCAGACCCCGCTCTGCTATCAGTTTCACCACCTTGTCTGGCAGGACACCCTTCTGCGTGATGCCGGTCAGGTCCCCCTTCACATCGGCCATGAACACCGGCACACCGAGCCGGGAGAAGTTTTCGGCCAGGGTCTGCAGCGTGATCGTCTTGCCGGTGCCGGTGGCCCCGGTGATCAGGCCGTGGCGATTGGCCAGCGCGGGCAGCAGCACACATTCAGCGTCGCCATGCTTGGCAAGCAGGATCGGATCGGCCATCGGGTAAACCTCTCGAACTAAAATCGAGCCCATCGTAAGCGCAAACACAGAAAGTTTCCCTCATGGCCGGTCATTCCAAATGGGCCAACATCCAGCACCGCAAGGGCCGCCAGGACGAGAAGCGTGGCAAGGCCTGGACGCGCGCGATCCGCGAAATCATGGTCGCGGCGCGGCTGGGCGGCGGCGACGTCAGTGCCAACCCGCGCCTGCGTCTGGCAGTCGAGAAGGCCAAGGCGGTGAACCTGCCGGTTGAGACCGTCAAGCGCAACATCGACAAGGCCACCGGCAACCTCGAAGGCGTCAACTACGAGGAGATTCGCTACGAGGGCTACGGCATCGGCGGCGCGGCGATCATCGTCGACTGCATGACCGACAACCGCGTACGCACGGTGGCCGAGGTGCGCCATGCCTTCTCCAAGTACGGCGGCAACATGAGCACCGAGGGCTCGGTGGCCTTCCAGTTCAAGCATTGCGGGCAGTTGATCTTTGCCCCGGGCACCAGCGAAGACAAGGTCATGGAAGTGGCCCTGGACGTTGGCGCCGACGACGTGATTGCCGGCGACGATGGTTCGATCGAAGTGCTGACGCCGCCGACCGAGTTCGAGGCGGTGAAGAACGCACTCGAAGCCGCAGGCCTGAAGGCCGAACTGGCCGAGGTGACGATGCGCGCCGAGAACACGATCGAGCTGGCCGGCGACGACGCCCAGCGGATGCAGAAGCTGCTCGACGTGATCGAGGAGCTCGACGACGTGCAGGATGTCTATCACAACGCGGAGATGGGTGAGTGAGCGATTCGCGCGTCGAGCAATTGCTCGAGGATGGCAACGCGCTGCGGCGCGAGACGCTGGCCATACAGCGCGAAGCGCTGGCCGTGCAGAAGGAAGGCTTGGTCGCGCAGCGCGATCTGGTCGAGCGCACGCGCGAGAACCACGCGTTGGCGAGCAAGGTCAACCAAGGCGCTGCGGCGCTGCAGCAGCGGGCCCGCCGCATGCTGGTGGTCGTGGTGCCGGCGATCCTGGTGGTGGTCGTGTGCCTGATCGCGTACCTGGCCTGGCTGATGTTCTTTCGATATCGTTGAAGAGGTGATGAGGTGATGCCGTGAAAGTCCTCGTCATCGGCGGCGGCGGCCGCGAGCATGCGCTGGCCTGGAAGCTGGCGCAGTCACCCAAGGTGCAGCGCGTCTTTGTCGCGCCGGGCAATGGCGGCACGGCGCTCGACCCGGCGCTGCGCAACCTGCCGATCACCGACCTGCTGGCCCTGGCCGATTTCGCCGCGGCCGAGAAGATCGCCCTCACCGTCGTCGGCCCCGAAGCGCCGCTGGCCGCGGGTGTGGTCGACCTGTTCCGCGCCCGCGGCCTGCGTATCTTCGGCCCCACCCGGGCCGCCGCGCAGCTCGAAAGCTCCAAGGCCTTCGCCAAGAACTTCATGCAACGCCACGGCATCCCGACCGCGCTGTACGTCAGCTTCACCGACGCGGCGGAGGCGCATGCGCATGTCGAACGCCACGGCGCGCCGATCGTCATCAAGGCCGACGGCCTGGCCGCGGGCAAGGGCGTGGTGGTGGCAATGGCCGCCGACGAAGCCCATGCCGCGATCGACTTCATGCTCGACGGCAAGCCTGGCGCGCGCGTCGTCATCGAAGAATTCATGGCCGGCGAAGAAGCCAGCTTCATCGTCGTCAGCGACGGCAAAAACGTGCTGCCGTTGGCCACCAGCCAGGACCACAAGCGCATCGGCGACGGCGACACTGGCCCCAACACCGGCGGCATGGGCGCCTACTCGCCCGCACCCGTGGTCACGCCCAACGTGCATGCACGTGCGATGCACGAGATCGTGTTGCCGACCATCGCCGCGATGGCCGCCGAAGGCCAGCCGTTCAGCGGCTTCCTCTACGCCGGCCTGATGATCGACGCCGAGGGCAACCCGCGCGTGGTCGAGTTCAACGCCCGCCTGGGCGACCCCGAGGCGCAGGTCTTGCTAATGCGCCTGAAGACCGACCTGTTCGACCTGCTGATGGCGGCGACTGCAGTCGGTGATCAGCCCACGCTGGCCAGCATCGACCTGCAATGGGACCGCCGCATCGCGCTGGGCGTGGTGATGGCCGCGCAGGGCTACCCCGGCACGGTGCGCAATGGCGATGCGATCAGCGGCCTTCCCGCGCCGACCGACGACGCAATCGTCTTCCACGCCGGCACCGAGCGGCGAGCTGACGGCGTGCTGGTGACGAGCGGCGGGCGCGTGCTGTGCGTCACCGCGCTCGGCGATTCCGTCAAAGCCGCGCAACAGCACGCGTACGCCGCGCTTTCGCCGATCCGCTTCGATGGGGCGCAGCACCGCAGCGATATTGGCCACCGGGCCTTGCAGCCGCGATGAGCGACACCGATCTGCTGGTCGAGCGGCCCGTGCAATTGCACGGCAGTGCGCTGGCCCGCGGCGCATTGCGGCTGGCGGGCTGGCGCGTCGTCTTCGACGGCCTGCCCTCGCGTCGGGGCGTACTGATCATCTATCCCCACACCTCGAACTGGGATTTCGTCATCGGCGTGCTGGCCAAATGGGCGATCGGCGTGCCGTTGGCTTTCTGGGGCAAGGACCGGCTGTTCGATCTGCCGCTGTTCGGCCGCTGGCTGCGCTGGATCGGCGGCGTGCCGGTCGATCGGCACCACCCGCGCGGCGCGGTCGGCGCGATGGTCAGCCGCTTCGCCGTGGCGCGTGAGGCCGACGCCTTCCTTTGGCTGGCGCTGTCGCCCGAAGGCACGCGCAGCTACCGCGACAGTTGGCGCAGCGGCTTCTACCAGGTGGCATGGCGGGCCGACGTGCCGTTGGCGTTGGCGTTCTTCGACTACGCCGAGCGCCGCGTCGGCATCGATTCGTTCATCCGCCTGTCGGGTGATGCGGATCGCGACATGGCCGCCATCGAAGCCCGGCTCGGTCAGCGCCGCGGCCGCAAGTCGCACCTGGCCGCGCCCGTGCGGCTGACACGCCCATGAACCGCGCATGAGCGACAGCCCGCAAGTCACCGCCGCCCGCAGCTACCTGCTCGGCTTGCAGCAGCGCATCGTCGAGGCGCTTGAAGCCGTCGATGGCGGCGGGCAATTCATCCGCGATGCCTGGACCAAGCCGCCCGGCGAAAAGCTGCAAGGCGAGGGCCTCACACGACTGCTCGAAGAGGGCACCTTGCTCGAACGCGCGGGGGTCGGCTTCTCGCATGTGCGCGGCCCGGCCTTGCCGCCGTCGGCCACGCAACACCGGCCCGAGCTGGCCGGCGCGCCATTCGAGGCGTTGGGCGTGTCGCTGGTGTTCCACCCGCGCAACCCCTATGTGCCGACCGTGCACAGGAACGGGCGCATGCTCGCGGCCCGGCCCGCAGGGCAGCCGGCGGTGACCTGGTTCGGCGGCGGCATGGACTTGACGCCGTATTACGGTTTCGAGGACGACGCCGCGCATTTCCACCGCACTAACCGCGATGCATTGGCACCGTTCGGCGCTGACAAATACCCGCGCTTCAAGCAGTGGTGCGACGAGTACTTCTTCTTGAAGCACCGCAACGAGCCACGCGGTATCGGCGGTGTGTTCTTCGACGACTTTGCCGAACTCGGCTTCGAGCAGAGCTTTGCGATGCTGCGCGCGGTCGGCGATGCCTTCCTGCCGGCCTACCTGCCGATCGTGCAGCGCCGCCGCGACACGCCGTATGGCGAGCGCGAGCGCGACTTCCAGGCCTACCGGCGCGGGCGCTATGTCGAGTTCAATCTGGTGTGGGACCGCGGCACGCTGTTTGGCCTGCAGTCGGGCGGGCGCACTGAAAGCATCCTGATGTCGTTGCCGCCGATCGTGAAGTGGCGCTACGACTGGCGGCCCGAGGCGGGCTCGGCCGAGGCGCGGCTGTACAGCGACTTTCTGCGGCCGCGCGACTGGGCGGGCACGCCGTGACGCGACGCATCGGCCTCTTCGGCGGCAGCTTCGACCCGGTGCACAACGCCCATGTGGCGCTGGCCTGCGTCGCGCTGGACACGCTGGCGCTGGACGAACTGCGCTGGGTGCCGGCGGGCGAGCCGTGGCAGAAAGCGCGGCGCCTCAGCAGCGGCGTGCAGCGCGTGGCGATGCTCGAGCTGGCGATTGCCGGCGAGCCGCGCTTCGTGATCGAGCGCTGCGAGCTCGACCGCGCGGGGCCGAGCTACACCATCGACACCCTGCACACCTTGCAGCGCCGCGAGCCCGACGCGCAGTGGTTCCTCATCGTCGGCCAGGACCAGTTCGCCAACCTGCACACATGGCATGGTTGGCAGGAGCTGTTGTCGCTG
>JANOKY010000024.1:0-5193 GCA_031419635.1 Burkholderiales bacterium
GTCGATCTTGCCGTCGCACAGCGCCGGGCCGTGCTCGTCGGCCTTCAGCTCCGAGGCCAGCGAGAAGTCGCTCAGCTTCCAGCCCATCGCGCCGAGCATTTCCTCCATCGAAGCGCGCGTGCCCGAGCCCGGGTTGCCGACGTTGAAGCGCTTGCCCTTAAAGTCGGCGAAGGTCTTGATGCCCGCCTCCTTGCGCGCCACCACGGTGAAGGGCTCGGGGTGGACCGAGAACACCGCACGCAAGTCGCCATAGGCACCGGCGTCCTTGAAGTTGCCCGCGCCCTTGGTGGCGTTGTATTGCACGTCGCTCTGCGCGAAACCGAGGTCGAGCTCGCCAGCCTTGATGGTGTTGACGTTGAACACCGAACCGCCGGTCGACTCCACCGAGCAGCGAATGCCGTGCTTGACGCGGTCCTTGTTGACCAGCCGGCAGATCGCGCCGCCGGCGGCGTAATAGACGCCGGTGACACCGCCGGTGCCGACGGTGATGAATTTCTGCTGGGCGGCAACGGGCAGGGGCGCCAGGGCGGCGGCGAGCGTGGCGGCGGCGGCAAGCGCAGCGGGCTTGAAGAAGTGGCGCATGAGGAAGGCTCCTAGGCTGGCAGAGAGGTGAGGTGCCCGACTGTATGCAAGGCGCATACCGTGTCCAGCGGGGCGACCCTGACGCAGCATGCTTCGGCCGCGGCCGAAACGATGGGCCTCGGCCGGTGCGTACAGTTGCGCCACCAACCCCAGCGAGCCCACGCGCATGACCATCACCTGCTTCATCCACTACGAGATCGACCCGTTCCAGAAGGAAGCCTTCCGCCAGTACGCGCAGACCTGGGCCCGCATCATCCCGCGCTGCGGTGGCCACCTGCTGGGCTACTTCCTGCCGCACGAGGGCTCGAACGTCGAGGGCTGGGGCCTGATCGCATTCCCCAGCCTGGCCGACTACGAAGCCTACCGCCGGCGCATCAAGAGCGACGACGAAGGCCGCGTCAACTTCGAGTTCGCACAGCGCGAGCGCTTCATCCTGCGCGAGGAACGGCGTTTCACCGAAGTGGTGCCCGAAGCCTTCCTGCAGCCGGCCTGGCCGGTGGCTGAAGGGCAGGCCGCATGATCGCCGTGATCTTCGAAGTCGAGCCTCGCGCCGGCCACGAGCACCGCTACTTCGAGATCGCGGCCGAGTTGCGGCCGATCCTCGAACAGATCGACGGCTTTCTTTCGGTCGAGCGCTTCGAGAGCCTGACGACCAAAGGCCGCTATCTGTCGCTGAGTTTCTGGCGCGACGAAGCTGCGGTGTGCCGCTGGCGCAACCAGCCGACCCACCGCCAGGGCCAGCAGGAAGGTCGCAGCGTCGTGTTCGATCACTACCGCCTGCGCGTGGCGACGGTCAGCCGCGACTACGGCCTGACCGACCGCGCCCAGGCGCCGGGCGACTCGCTGGCCTGCCTGACCTGATTGCGGGCCCAGGCATGCCAGCGCGCCCGAACCCGGCCCCCGACGAACCGCGCCTGGCCCGCGTCGCGGCGCAGATCGCCGAGCCGAGCCGCGCGCGCATGCTGGCCTACCTGTTGTCGGGCGAGTACGCCAGCGCGGGCGAGTTGGCCCTGGCGGCGTCGGTGACGCCGGCCACCGCCAGTGGCCACCTGGCCAAGCTGCTCGACGCCGGCTTCGTTGTACGTGAGCCGCGCGGTCGCCATCGCTACTACCGGCTGGCCGACGGCGAGATTGCCCACGCGCTGGAAGCCCTGGCGCTGGTGGCCGAGCGCGGTTCTCACGGGCGCGCCTGGTCCAGCCCGCAGCGCCTGCGCCTGCGCGATGCGCGATGCTGCTACGGCCACCTGGCCGGCGCGTTGAGTGTCGGCCTGCACGATGCGATGCTGCAGCGCGGCTGGTTGCGGCCCGGCCTGTCGGGCTACGCGCTGACAGCCGACGGCGCGGCCTGGCTCAACCAAATCGGCATGGACGGCCCGGGCGCTGCTGGAGCACTTCATCGCACAACGCTGGCTCAAACGCCGCGCCGGTGAGCGCGCGCTCGACGTCACGCCGACCGGCCGCGCAGCGCTCGAGCCGGTCCTTGCGTCGCGGCTGGGGGCGGGTACCAGCGAGTAGCATCGCCGTTCCATTACGAGGAGCGGCGCCCGCGATGTCTGTCAATGCTGCGGTCGTTGGCGCGGCAGAACCGGCCGCAGCAGTTCCATTGCCGGCTGCCTATGCCCATGGCGACCAAGATCATGGGCGGCCTCTGGCCGATGCCTTGGATCACGGGTTCACCAGCGTTGAAGCCGACATCTTCCTGCGGCCGGAGGGGCTCCTGGTCGGGCACGACGCCGAGGATTTGCGGCCCGGGCGCACCTTGCAGAAGTTGTACCTCGATCCTCTGCGCGATCGCGTGGAGGCCGGTGACGGGCGGGTTCATCGCGGTGGCCCGACGTTTTACCTGCTCGTCGATGTGAAGAGCGAAGCGGAGGCGACTTACGCCGCGCTCGACAAGGTGCTGGCCGGATACGCCGACATCCTGTCGGTCACGAAGGACGGCCGCTTCGACGAGCGAGCCGTGACGATCATGCTGAGCGGCAACCGGGCCAAGGAGACGGTCGCCAAACAGCCATCACGTTATGTGGCCATCGACGGTCGGCTGGAAGATTTGAAGCTGGACGCGCCCGTGCACCTGGTCCCTTGGATCAGCGCGGACTGGAGTCAGGTTTTTACCTGGCGCGGCGACCGGCCGATTCCAGCGCTGGAAAAAGCAAGACTCTCCGAACTGGTGAGGCAGGCGCATGGTCAAGGGCGGCAAGTGCGTTTCTGGGCGACACCCGAGAGAGAAGAGGTTTGGCAAGCGTTGCTCGCCGCTGGCGTTGATCGGATCAGCACCGACAAGCTGCTGCAATTGCAGATTTTCTTGCTCGCTGCGCAGAAGAGTCGGGGCAAATGACGGACTTCGCTGAGCGCTGCGACACAGTGCCAGCGCGGGCGAGTAGCATAGTGCGCACATCCACAAGGAGAGCCGCCATGACGCTGTGCCCGATTGCGATTGCCGTGGGCTGCAAGAAATGCCCGGTGTTCTCGGTCTGCCCGGTCAAGGGCATCATCGGGGACGTCAAGCCGGACGACACGGCGGCGTCGCAGGACGCACCGCCCGCGGCGGCAACGAAGAAGAAGCCCTGAACCGGCGGCTGGCCCCAGCGGAGACACGCATGAAGACCGAACTGCTCTACCTGGCCCTGGTGACTGCGTTCACCGGCCTGCTCTGGGTGCCCTACATCCTGGACCGGATTGCGGTACGCGGCGTCATCGACGCTGTCGGCTATCCGGAGAACCCGAAGCCGCAGTCACCCTGGGCACGGCGCCTGATGAAGGCGCATGCGAATGCGGTCGAGAACCTGGCCGTGTTCGCGACCTTGGTGCTCGTCGCTCACGCCATGAACCTCAGCAACGGCACGATCACCTTGGCTTGCGTCGTGTATTTCTGGGCCCGCGTCGTGCATGCCCTGGCCTACACGTTCGCGGTGCCCTGGGTCAGGACACTGGCGTTCACCGTCGGATTTTTCGCGCAGGCGGTGATCGCCTGGCAGTTGCTGGCCCGCTGAGCTGAAATCGGGCGCGCCGCGTCAAGCCGCGATCCGCGCCTCGAGTCGACGGCCGCTCGCCTTGTCGAACAGCAGGGCGCTCGCCGCGGGAAAGCCGAGCGGCACGCTGGCGCCTTCGCGATGGCGCGGTTCGGCGCCGGCCTCGAGAAAGCGAATCGTGCCGAAGGCACTGTCGGCGGTGTAGAGCACCTCGCGGCCCATCGGCTCGACCGCGGTGATGCGCGAGTTGGTCCTGCCGCTGTCGCCGACGCCATCGACGCGCAGGGTTTCGGGCCGCAGCCCTAGCACGACCGGGCCCTGCACAGCTTCGGTCAGCGCCAGCCGCGCCTCGTGGACGCTGAGCATCGCGCCCGCGGCTTGGCCGTCGAAGGTATTGATCGGCGGCGAGCCGACGAAGCTGGCCACGAACAAGGTCGCCGGCCGCTCGTAGAGGTCTTCCGACGTGCCTTCCTGCTCGACCCGCCCGGCATTCAACACCACCACGCGGTCGGCCATCGTGGTGGCCTCGATCTGGTCGTGGGTGACGAGGATGGTGGTCACGCCCAGCTCGCGCTGGATGCGGCGGATCTCGGTGCGCATCGTCAGGCGCAAGCCGGCGTCCAGGTTCGACAGCGGCTCATCGAGCAAGAGCAGGTGCGGCCGCTTGACCAGGGCCCGTGCCAGCGCCACGCGCTGTTGCTGGCCGCCGGAGAGCTGGCCCGGCCGGCGGTCGAGCAGGCCGTCGATGCGCACCAGCGCCGCAGTCTCGCGCGCGCGCTTCTCAGCCTCGGCCGGCTCGATCTTCTTGAAGCGCAACGGAAACATCACGTTCTGCAGCACCGTCATGTTCGGGTACAGCGCATACGACTGGAAGACGATGCCGACATTGCGGCCGCGCGCCTCGACATCGTTGACGCGCGCACCGTCGAAGGTGATGTCGCCGCTGCTGGGCTGGTAGATGCCGGCCAGCATCATCAGCGTGGTCGATTTGCCGCAGCCCGAAGGCCCCAGCACGGCGAGGAAGGCGCCATCCTCGATCGCCAGATCGATGCCCGAGACGGCATTTGCGCCGCCCCAGTCCTTGCGCAAATTCTTCAGTTCGACTCGGGCCATGCCTTTACCCCCTGGGTTCAACCCTTGATGCCGCCAATCGTCATCTGCGTCAGATATTTCTGGCAGGAGATGTAGAGAATGAAACTGGGCATGACGTAGAACACCGCCACTGCCGCGACGATGCCGTAATCGACCCCCATCACATCGTCGGAGACCCAGAACAGGTACAGGCTCATGACCCAGTTCTTGTTCTCGATCAGGAAGGTGCGCACGAAGATGTACTCCTCCCACGCGCGGATGAAGGCGAACACCGCCACCGCGATCAGGCCGAAACGCACCTGCGGCAGCACCACCATGTAGAACGCCTGGCGCCGGGTGGCGCCGTCGGTCATCGCGCTCATCTCGATGTCCCAGGGCACGCCGTCGAAGAAGCCCTTCATCACGAAGACATAGAACGGCAGTTCGATCGCCGCCAGCACCAGCATCACGCCGGCAATCGTGTCCAGCAGGCCGATCCAGTGCAGCATCAGGAAGATCGGGATGATCAGGGTCATCGCCGGGAAGGCGTGCAGCACCAGCATGCCTT
>JANOKY010000025.1:0-1823 GCA_031419635.1 Burkholderiales bacterium
GCTGCTGGTGGCCTTCAACGCGGTGCCGAAGGCGGCCATCGTGCCGATCCTGGTGGTCTGGTTCGGCATCGGCCTGGGTCCGGGCGTGCTCACGGCCTTTCTGATCTCCTTCTTCCCGATCACCGTCAATATCGCCACCGGCCTGGCCACGCTCGAGCCCGAGCTCGAAGACGTGTTGCGCGTGCTCGGCGCCACGCGCTGGGACGTGCTGGTCAAGGTCGGCCTGCCACGCTCGATGCCCTACTTCTACGCCTCGCTCAAGATCGCCATCACGCTGGCCTTCGTCGGCACCGTGCTGGCCGAGATGACCGCCGGCGATTCGGGCATCGGCTACCTGATGCAAAGCGCCGCCTCGCAGCAGCGCATGTCGCTGGCCTTTGCCGGCCTGGTGACCATCGGCACGATGGCGATGGCGATGGTTGAGTTGTTCTCGTGGCTCGAGAAACGCACCACGGGCTGGGCCCACCGCGGCTCGCAGGCGGCTTGAAGGCCGCAGCCCTCATGACCATCACCATCGTTCAGATCACCGAAGCGCACGCCGCGGGCTTTCGCGATTGCCTGGATGCGGTGGCGCGCGAAAAACGCTACCTGGCACAGACCGAGGCCCCGTCGCTGGATCACGTCGAGAGTTTCGTGCGCGACAGCGTGCAAAAGAACGCCGCGCAGTATGTGGCGCTGGACGGCAGCATGGTCGTCGGCTGGTGCGACATCTTTCCCGACTGGGCCGCGGCGCTGGCGCATGGCGGCGGCCTGGGCATGGGCGTGCTGGCGGCGTACCGCGGCCTCGGCATCGGCCGGCAGTTGCTGCTGGCCACCCTGGCGCATGCCCGGCGCCAGGGGCTGACGCGCGTCGAGCTCGAGGTGCGCGTCGACAACCTGGCCGCGATCGGTCTGTACCAGCGCGTCGGCTTCGTCAGTGAAGGGCGCAAGCGCAACCGGCTGCGTTTTGACGGCGTGTACTTCGACGCGCTGACGATGAGCCTGCTGTTCGACGGCGCCGGCAGCGCGTGACCTGGCGCGGCCACCTCGCCCTGCACTACACGCGTGATGGCGAGCGCACGACGGCGCACGACCGCCACCAAGGCCCGCTGCGGGCGAGCCCTTCGAGGCCGACCACTTCACGCAGCACCTCGAGATCCCCGGCCGCTGGCTCGAGCGCGGACGCATTGCCGCCAGCGACACGCGCCTGCTCGAATCACCGCTGGGCCTGGCCGGCCTGCGCGTGATGGCCACAGCCTGGTTTGCCAGCGGCTCGCCGCTGTCCGATGCACAGCGCGAGGCCTTGCTCGAAGCGGCTCGCGAATGTGCCGGCGCCTGCCCATTGACCGCGCGCTGCGGCGTGACCGGCCCGCATGAGGGCGTGATCGTCTTGCGCGCGCTCGCCGAAAGGGTCGAGCCCGCGATGGCCCTGCTGCAACAAGTGCGCGCCGCGTGGCGAAGCCTGGCCTGGCGCCTGCCCGCCAACACGCCGCGGGTCTGGCAGACCTGAGGCGCAGGCCTGAGGCGGCGCTTGTAAGGGGCAATGCGTCGGTGCGACCATACAGGCGTGACGGCGCCGACCGTCGCGCCACGGAGGCCCGATCATGAGTGCAGAACATTTCGATGCCATCGTCGTCGGCGCCGGCCAGGCCGGGCCGGCGCTGGCGGCGCGCTGCGCCAAGGAAGGCTTGCGCACGGCAATCATCGAGCGCGGCGCGTTCGGCGGCACCTGTGTCAACGTCGGCTGCGTGCCGACCAAGACCCTGGTGGCCAGTGCGCGGGCCATCCACCTGGCGCGGCGCGGGGCCGAGTTCGGTTTCTCCGTCGGCGATCTGCGCGTGGAC
>JANOKY010000026.1:0-4669 GCA_031419635.1 Burkholderiales bacterium
GCCTCGCCTGTTCGTCGACCCGCCGCTCGTTGCCGCGAACGCGTACGCACTGCCCGAGCGCGCGGCGCGCCATGCGCAGGTGCTGCGCCTGCAGCCCGGCGACGCGCTGACCCTGTTCGACGGCAGCGGCGGTGAGTGGCCGGCGCAGATCACTTCGATGGAGCGCCGCGGCGTGCAGGTGCAGGTGCTCGGCCACCGCCCGCGCGAATGCGAGCTGCCGCTGGCCGTGACCCTGGCGTTGGCGATGCCGGCCAATGACCGCATGGATGCGTTGGTGGAAAAGGCCACCGAACTCGGCGTGGCAGCCATCGTGCCGCTGCTCACCGAGCGCTCGGTGCTGCGCCTGGCCGGCGAACGCGCTGAGCGCCGGCAGGCGCATTGGCAGGCGATCGCGGTGGCCGCCTGCGAGCAATGCGGGCGCAACCGCGTGCCGACCATCCACGCCGTGCAGCCGCTCGTGCCATGGCTCGGCGCGCTCGCGGCCCCGCCCGCGGGCCAGACGCGCTGGCTGCTGGGCTGGCGCGGCGCGCTCGCGTGGCCACAGGCCATCGCCGCACCTGGCACGGCAGTGCTCTTGCTCAGCGGCCCCGAAGGCGGCCTGAGCGATGCCGAAGAAGACAGCGCCCGCCTGCGCGGCTTCACCGTCGTGCAGCTCGGCCCGCGCGTGTTGCGCGCCGACACCGCGCCGCTGGCCGCGCTGGCCGCGCTGGCGCTGCGCGGGGGGTGACAGCAGGATACAGGCCGCCCAGGCCGCTTGCAGCGCCATGCGGCGCCACCCAGAATCCACGTCTTCAACGGTCCACGCAGGAGGCAGTCATGGGTTTGCTCGATTCAGTGCTCGGCAGCGTGCTCGGCGGGCGCCAGCAACAAGGCAGCGGTGGCGCCGATGCCTTGATCAATATCGTCGCCGGCATGCTGGCCAACCGCGGCCAGGGCGGCGCTGGCGCGGAGGGTGATAGCGGCGGACTCGGCGGCCTGGCCGGTTTGGCCGAACAGTTCCAGCGCGGCGGCCTCGGCGACGTGATGAAGTCATGGATCGGTACCGGCCAGAACCTGCCGGTCTCACCCGACCAGCTCGGCCAGGTGCTGGGCGGCGACGTGCTCGGCCAGTTGACCGAGCGCACCGGCATGGACCAGGGCGACCTGCTCGGCAAGCTGTCGCAAATCCTGCCGCAACTGGTCGATCACGCCACACCGGACGGGCAGATTCCGGCCGGTGACATCGGCGACATCGGCGCCATCCTCGGCCGCTTCACACAGGCCAGTCAGGCTCGCTGAACCGTTGCCGCGGCAACCGCCACGGCGCGCGCTCAGCGCTGGCCGCGCGCTGAACCGGCCACCATGTCGAAACGGAACAGCCGGCATTCGATCGGGCCGTTCCACATCGGCACGCGCTGGCTTTCCTTCAGGCGCATCAGCGACGGCAGTTTCATCTCGGGGCTGAGCACCCAGGCGGTCCAGCCGGCGTAGTTTTTCTTCCAGTGCGAGGCCAGCTCGGCGAAGAAGGCGGTGGGCGCAGTGCCACCTTCGAAGGCCTCTCGTCGCGCCGCGCCATGGCCCTTGGCATCAATGCGCTCGCCGTACGGCGGGTTGAGCACCAGCAGGCCGCGCTCGGCGGGCGGCAGGCGTTGCAGGGCGTCGGCGGTTTTGAACTCGATCGCGCTGGCGACACCGGCGCGCTCGGCGTTGCGGCTGGCGAAGTCGGTCATGCGAAAACTCACATCGCCGGCAAAGATCGGCACGGCGCTGGCGTGGATGCGCGCGCGCGCCGCCTCACGCAACTCGCGCCAGGCGCCGAGGTGCTCGCGCCACGGCGCCAGGCGCTCGAAGGCAAAGCGGCGTTCCAGTCCGGGCGCGATGCTGCAAGCCACCTGCGCGGCCTCGATGGCGATGGTGCCGGCGCCGCAGCAGGGGTCGAGCAAGGCACTGTCCTCGGGGCGGCCGAGCCAGCCGGCGGCGGCGAGCATCGCTGCGGCCAGGGTTTCTTTCAGCGGTGCTTCGCCGGTCACGTCGCGCCCGGCGGCGCGGGCGTCGCGCCAGCCGCGCTTGAACAGCGGCTCGCCCGAGCTGTCGACATACAGCGTGGCGTGCGTCGGCGTGAGGTGCAGCAGCAGCGGCAGATCGGGCGCATGGGTGTCGACGCTCGGCCGCTCGCCGCTGGCGTCGCGCAGCGCGTCGCAGACGGCGTCCTTGATGCGCAGGGTGGCGAAGTTCAGGCTGCGCAGCGGCGAGCGCTGCGCGGTGGTGTCGACGCGCAGGGTCTGTTGCGGGGTGATCCAGTCGGTCCAGCGCACGTCGCGGGCCAGGTCGTAGAGATCCTGCTCATGGCGGTAGGCGCCGTGGGCCAGCGGCCAGAGCACGCGCTGTGCCAGGCGGCTTTCCAGGTTCAACGCCATCGCCGCGCGTTCATTGCCTTCGACCGTGACGCCGCCGCGGGCCACGAGCATCCGCGTCTTGGCGCCGAGCACGCGCTTGCATTCGTCGGCGAGAAAGGATTCAGCGCCGGCGGCGCAGGGCAGGAACAGGTCGACCGGCATCACTCGACCCGCCGGGCCGCCCCAAGGGCGAGTGCTCCCCCGCCGGGGGGAAGCGAAGCGGCAGCGCCGCAAGCCAGGGGGCTCATGTCACATCGCTTTGCGCAGGTTGGCCGGCGCGATCTTCAAGGCCTCGCGGTACTTGGCCACCGTGCGCCGCGCGACCCTGATGCCCTGCTCGGCGAGCATCTCGGCCAACTGGTTGTCCGACAGCGGCTTGTCGGCGGGCTCGGCCGCGACCAGTTGTTTGATCAGCGCGCGTACCGCGGTGCTCGACGCGTTGCCGCCGGCCTCGGTGGCCAGGCCGCTGCCGAAGAAATATTTCAGCTCGTAGGTGCCCATCGGCGTGGCCATGTATTTGGCGGTGGTCACGCGCGAGATGGTGCTTTCGTGCAGGCCGAGCTCGTCGGCGATCTCGCGCAGCACCAGCGGCTTCATCGCGATCGCACCGTGGCTGAGAAACCCCTTCTGCCGTTCGACGATGGCCTGTGAAACCCGCGCGATGGTGTCGAAGCGCTGCTGGATGTTCTTCATGAACCAGCGCGCTTCCTGTAGCCGCGCCGACATCGGCGCACCGGCGCCGTTGCGCTGGCCCTTGATGGCCTGTGCGTACAAGTCATTGATGCGCAGCTTGGGCATCACGTCGGGGTTGAGCGTCACTTTCCAGCCACGTCCGCTCTTTTGCACGATGACATCGGGGATCACGATGTTGGCTTCGGCGTTCGTGAACGGCCGGCCGGGCTTGGGCTCGCAGGACACGATCAGGGCCCGGGCCTGCTTGAGCAGTTCTTCGTCGGCGCCGGTGGCGGCCATCAGTTTCTTCAGGTCGCGCCGGGCCAGCAGGTCGAGGTGCTGCTTGCAGACGATGATCGCCACGGCCTGGGCTTCGCAACGCGGCTTGACGCGCAATTGCAGCACCAGGCATTCGGGCAGGTCGCGCGCGCCGACGCCCAGCGGCTCCAGGCTTTGCAGCCATTTCAACGCGCATTGCAGGCGTTCGAGCAATGCTTCGCGGCTGTCGTCGTCGTCGTCTGCCAGTTGCGCCGCAATGTCTTCCAGGCTGTCGGCGAGGTAGCCGTCATCGTCGAGCGATTCGATCAGCACCTGCAGTGCGGCGTGGTCTTCAGGTGACAAGCGCATGCCGGCGAGTTGCGCGCGCAAGTGGTCCGCCAGCGACTGGCTGCTGGTGTTGCGCTCCTGCGGGTCGAAGTCGTCGTCGGCGGGCGCCGAGCCGCTGTTGCTGGGTTGTTCGCGGATGCCGTCGAAATCGTCGCGCTCGGTGCCGTTCTCCCAATCCTCGCGCTCGGTGGCACCGTTCTCGACGGCGTCGACAGCGGCCGGCTCGCCGGCCTCGCTGCTGGTCTCGGCCTCGTCGCGTTCGGTGCTCGCGGTGGTGCTGGCCGACGGCCGCTCGAGCGACTGCTCGAACGCCGGCATCGCCTCTTCCTCGGTCTCGAGGAAGGGGTTGGCCTCGAGCATCTGCTCGACTTCCTGGTGCAGCTCGAGCGTGGAGAGCTGCAGCAGCCGGATCGACTGCTGCAACTGCGGCGTCAGCGCCAGGTGCTGCGACAGCCGTACTTGGAGTGACGGCTTCATCACGATCGCGCCGCAGTGCCGGGCCGCTCCCAAGCGGAGGCGCGACCCCAGAGCCGCGCAGGGGCTCTTGCAGAGGCCTTGGGGGTCGGACCACGGAACGTGAGCCGGGGGGCCAACATGACTACATGCGGAAGTGTTCGCCGAGGTAGACCTTGCGCACGTCGGCGTTGTCGACGATCTCGTGCGGCGTGCCTTCGGCCAGCACCCGGCCTTCGCTGATGATGTAGGCGCGGTCGCAGATGCCCAGCGTTTCGCGCACGTTGTGGTCGGTGATCAGCACGCCGATGCCGCGCGACTTGAGAAAGCCGATGATCCGTTGGATCTCGATCACCGCGATCGGGTCGACGCCGGCAAACGGCTCGTCGAGCAGGATGAAGCGAGGCTGGGTGGCCAGCGCGCGTGCGATCTCGACGCGGCGCCGCTCGCCGCCCGACAAGGCCGGCGACGGGCTGGCGCGCAGTTTCTCGATCGACAGGTCGGCCAGCAGGCCATCGAGCAAATGCTCGATGCGGGCTTTGGGCAGCGGCCGGCCAGCGGGC
>JANOKY010000027.1:0-6876 GCA_031419635.1 Burkholderiales bacterium
AAGGCCAGACCGAGCAACACGCCGGCAATCACGTCGAGAATGACATGCTGCTTGATCGCGACGGTGGAGTAGGCGATCGCGAGAAACCAGCCTGCATTGAGCAGGCGCATCGACGCTGGCACACCGGCGATGCGCAGCACATGGTCGATCCAGACCATCGAGAACATTGCGGTGGCCACATGCAGCGACGGGCAGGCGTTGCCGGCGGCATCCAAGCCCTTCAGCAGACTGAGCGCTCCGTCCATCGAATGCGCGGGCACGGCGGTCGGCCAGAAATAGAAGAACCCCAAACCGACGCCGCACAGTGCCGCAACCCAGAGCCCGTAAACAATCAGTTCACGCAGGTTTCGCATCAGGCCCGGTGCGATGCCGACGTAAAGCCAGAGCGACAGGTACGCGCCCAATGCGGCCGGCTGGAACGGGATCAGCCGGTCGAGCGCGGTCAGCGGCATCTCGGTCACCGGCCCCGTCGGGTGGCGAAGCAGGTAAAAGTAGCCGATGAAGAACAGCCCCACGAACGCGGTGACGCCGACCAGCTTCAACCCAAAGTGCTTGCGCATGCGAAACGCCAGCTCACGGCGCCAGCCCGGGCGGTCAAGGCCCGCGGCCGCGGCGTCCTTGGCCACTCGATGTGTCGCGTGCTTCATGGCGGCGCGATCGGTCAGTCTGTGGACTCTGGCATGTTGCAGTCAATTCGACGATCGTGCCGAGACTATCATCGAGGCCCAGTTCGGCGCTCCACGCCCATCGGCGCCGGCCCTGCTGAGGCATAATTCGGCGCGCTCCGGAATCGGAGACAGTGACATGCCAACGGTCGTCGTCATGGTGCGATTTCAGTGCAGCACAGCCCAACGCGTCGAGCGCACTGCGCCGTTAATCTGTCGTGACCTTGGCGATGACATTTCCCGACGCAACCGTGGCTCAGACCTGTGACGTTCTGGTTGTCGGCGGTGGCCCGGCGGGCGCCACGATGGCAGCGCTGCTGGCGCGCCAGGGTCGCGATGTCGCGATGCTCGAGAAGGCGCATCACCCGCGCTTTCACATTGGCGAGTCGCTGCTGCCAGCCAACGGGCCGTTGTTCGACCGCCTCGGCGTGCGCCAGCGGGTCGAGCGAATGGGCATGCCCAAGTGGGGTGTGGAGTTTGTGTCGCCGACGCATGCCCACCGGAGCTACTTCGAGTTCGGCGATGCATGGGACAAGTCGATGCCCTATGCGTGGCAGGTGCGGCGATCCGAGCTCGACGAGATGCTCTTTCGCCATGCCGCGGCCTGCGGCGCGCGCACGTTCGAGGGCTGTCGCGTGCGCGAGGTGCAGTTCGACGCCGACGGTGCCGCGGTGCTGGCGACACAGGACGACGGCAGCTCGCAGCGCTGGCGCGCGCGCTATGTGGTCGATGCCAGCGGGCGCGATACGCTGCTGGCGAACAAACAGGGCAGCAAGCAGCGCAACCCGAAGCACAACAGCGCGGCGCTGTTCGGCCACTTCCGCGGCGCACAGCGGCTCGAGGGCAAGCTCGAAGGCAACATCAGCATCTTCTGGTTCCAGCACGGCTGGTTCTGGCTCATCCCGCTGGCCGATGGGCAAACCAGCGTCGGCGCGGTGTGCTGGCCGCACTACCTGAAGTCGCGCGATAAACCGCTGAAGGCGTTCTTCCTCGACACGATCGCAATGGCCCCGCGCCTGGCCGAGCGACTGAAGAGCGCCGAGCTGGTCGATGACGCCGTGCACGCCACCGGCAACTATTGCTACTCGAGCACGCATGCCACGGGCGAGCGGTACGTCATGCTGGGCGACGCCTACGCCTTCGTCGATCCGGTGTTTTCATCAGGCGTGTACCTGGCCATGGTGAGCGCCTTCGAGGGCGCAGAACTCGTCGCCACCTGCCTCGACCGCCCGGCTCAGGCAGCGGCGGCCAGGCGCCGTTTCGAGGTCCTGATGAAGAAAGGCCCGCGCGAGTTCTCGTGGTTCATCTTCCGCATGACCAACCCGGCGATGCGCGAGCTGTTCATGGCCCCGCGCAACGTGCTGCGGGTCAAGGAGGCGCTGCTGTCGCTGCTGGCCGGCGACATCTATGGCAAAACGCCGATCTGGACCGCGCTCACGCTCTTCAAGGCCATCTATTTCATCAACGCGCTGTCGTCGTGGCGACGCTCGTGGGCCGCCTGGCGGGCCCGCCGCAGCAACATCCGCGACCTGGGGCCGGTGCACGGCGAGAACGTGGTCGCCCCCTCGCGATGACCCGTCCGGTCTGCCCACCGATGACAGCTTGGCAGCCGTCGCGCCTGAGCCCCGACGCGGTGGCCGTATGAAGGCACTTGGGCATGCTCTGGCGTCGGCCGTGTTGGCGATCGGCCTGGGTCTAGCGGCGATGCCCGCAGCGGCGGACGATCTGCCGCTGTGGGAACTTGGCGTCGGCATCGGCGCCTTGCGCCTGCCGCACTACCGCGGCGCCTCGCAGGCCCACTACTGGGTCTTGCCGGTCCCCTACGTCGTCTATCGCGGCGAGATCCTGCGTGCCGACCGCGATGGCGCACGCGCGCTGCTGTTCGACAGCGACCGCCTGGATATCGACCTGAGCCTGTCCGCCAGCGCGCCCACGCGCAGCCGTGGCAACCAGGCGCGCCAGGGCATGCCCGACCTCGCGGCCAGCGTCGAGCTGGGTCCGAACCTGAACCTCACGCTCGACCGCGGCAACGGCTGGCAGCTGGATCTGCGGCTGCCGGTGCGTGCGGCGCTGACGCTGGAGTCGAAACCGAAGCCGCTCGGTTGGCTCGCGACACCGAACCTCAATCTCGACCTGACCCGTGGCCCGTGGAACCTCGGCATGCAGGCCGGTCCGGTGTTCGGCACGCGCCGCTATCACGGCTATTTCTACGATGTGACCGCGGCGCAGGCGACGGCCACGCGAGCGGCCTACCAGGCGCCCGGCGGCCTGGCCGGCTGGCAGGGCACGGTGGCGTTGTCGCGCCGATTCGAGGCCCAGTGGGCGGGCCTGTTCGTGCGCTTGGACAGCGTGGCCGGTGCGCGCTTCGAGGACAGTCCGCTCGTGCGCCGGCGCAGCAACGTGGCCTGGGGCCTGGCCTGGAGCTGGTCTTTGATGCAGTCGGAACGGCGGGTGCCCGAGCCCGAGCGGGCACCGTGAATCACCCGCTGCTTTTTCCACTGAACTGGCTCGCGCTGCAGAGCCTGCTGCTCGTGCTCGGGGTGATGTCGTTGACTTGGAATCTCATCGCGCTGCTGCTTTACCCGGTGCTGCCGCGACCTGCGGCCCGCCGACTCGGTCGCGCCGCTATCGCCAGTGTGTACCGCGGGTTCTGGTGCATCGCCGGCTGGTCCGGGCTGCTGCGGATGGACGCGAGCGTGCTCGACGGGTTGGCCGCAGAGCGCGGTTTGATCGTGGTTGCCAACCACCCGAGCCTGCTCGATGCGGTGATGCTTGTTGCACGCCTGCCGCGCAGCTTCTGCGTGATGAAGGCGAGTCTGATCCGCAACCCGCTGCTGGGCCCCGGCGCGCGCCTGGCGCGCTATATCCGCAATGACTCGGCGTTCGGCATGGTCCGGCGGGCGGTGGCCGAGTTGAAGGACGGCGGGCAACTTGTGATTTTCCCTGAAGGTACGCGCACGACGCAGGCGCCGATCAACCCGTTCCGACCGGGCATCACGCTGATCGCCAAGCTGGCCAATGTGCCGATCCAGACCGTCTTCATCGACACCGATTCGCCGTACCTCGCCAAGGGCTGGCCGCTGTGGCGGCTGCCGCCGCTGCCGATCGCGTTCAGCGTGCGTCTGGGCCGGCGCTTCGACCCAGCGCAGGACTCGGCGGCCTTGCTCTCGGAGATCGAGGCCTACTTCGCCGCCGGTGTGCGCCCACCGTCTTCGCCCACGCAACGATGACGGTGCCGTCAACCACGCAGGTGGTGATTGTCCCGAGCTACAACACCGGGCCGAAGGTTTACGAGACCGTCGCCGCCGCGCGTGCCGCGTGGAACCCTGTGTGGGTCGTTGTCGATGGCAGCGACGACGGTACAGCGCAAGGCCTGCAGGCGATGGCCGCTGCCGACCCGGGCCTGCAGGTGCGTGTCCTGCCGCGCAACGGGGGCAAGGGGGCGGCGGTGCTGCACGGCCTGCGCGCGGCGCAGGCGGCGGGCTTCAGCCACGCTTTGACGTTGGACTCCGACGGCCAGCACCCCGCCGAGCTGATCCCGGCCTTCATGGCCGCCTCGGCTGCACGGCCCGAGGCCATGATCCTCGGCCGCCCGGTGTTCGACGCCAGCGCGCCCTTGCTGCGCGTGCGCGGTCGGCGGATCTCGAACTGGTGGACCAATTTGGAGACGCTGGGCGCCGGCGTGGCCGATTCGCTTTACGGGTTTCGCGTCTATCCGGTCGAAGCCCTCGTCGCGGTGATGGAGCGCCAGCTTTGGATGCGCCGCTTCGACTTCGACACCGAGGCGGTTGTGCGTCTGGCCTGGCGAGGCGTCAAGCCGATCAACATCGATGCGCCGGTCAGGTACCTGAGCGCGCAAGAAGGCGGTGTCTCGCATTTCCGCTACGGGCGCGACAACGTTCTGCTGACCTGGATGCATGCCCGGCTGATGGTGGAGTTCGTGCTTCGCCTGCCGCTGCTGACTTGGCGGCGGCTGAACGGCCGGCCACCGTATCAGCCCTGACGGCCTGGCGACGCGAGGCTGGCGCTCAGAGGGTGGCTGCCATCGGCTCGCACAGGGCAGGGAACAGCAGCGGCTCGTCGCGGTGCAACGGGCCGCCGGCCGCGTCGATCGCAGCGCGCAGCGCGCTGGCGTCCAGGGTCGGGTGCTCGCCGCACGCGCGCTCGAGCAATTCGGTTGCGAGGGTGCGCAACAAGGGCGGCGCCTGCCGCAGGCGCTCGCGTACGCCGGCGTCGTCGAGCTGGTCGCCAAGGCTGCGGTTGAGTTCGACGAACCACGGCATCGCGGCCTGGTCGTGCATCAGCGGCAGGTTGCGTCGCGCACTGAGCGCCGACCAGGCGCGCAGGAAGCCCTGCACTGCCACGTTCAGGTGCTGGCATTGCAGGAGTTCATTGCGCAGGCGCGAGAGCAGCGTGAGGTCGGCCAGCCGCTGCTGGAAGAACATCTGCGAGGGCACGCTCCAGTAATAGGCGTAGTCCCACAGCACCTTGGCCGGCAGCACCTCGGGGTCGCCGAACAGGCTGTATTGATCGACATACAGCGCCATCGTGCTGTCGTAGAACGAGCGCAGGATCTGCTCGTAGATCTGCACGTGCGCCTCCAGCGGCTGCCGGGCGCGGTCGCGGGCGATGAGCTCGGTGATGTAGGTGTTGCCGATGGCGATGAAATCGCTGCCCGGCGAGTAGAACGGGTCGAGGAAGCGGCCGGCCTCGCCGGTCAGGGCCCAGCGCTGCGCCGACAGCACGGTCTTGCAGTCGAACGAGAAGCGGCGGAAAAAAGCGAAGTCTTGCAGCAAGTGACGGCGCCGCGCCAGCTCATCGTGAAGCCGCGGCTGGCGCTCGGCGAGCCAGTCCATCGCCTTGTCGAACGTGTTCATCGATTCGAGCGGATGGAATCGGGGGTCGGCCACGATGCCGACCGAGTGCGAGCCCGACGCCAGCGGAATCAACCAGACCCAGTAGCCTTCGCCGACCAGATGGTTGGTCGATAGCCAGCGCGTCGGGGTGTCGCAGCGCGCGCGCCAGGCGGGGTCGTCGGACCAGTCGTCGAGTGTCAGGCGGTCCTGGATGCGGAACCAAACGGCATGCGCGGCGTGCAGGTTTTCTTGCGCCAGGCCGAGCCGGCGCTTGACGAGCCCGGCGCGGCCGCTCGCATCGATCAGCCAGCGGGCACGACGCGTCTGCACGTCAGCTCCGCGCCGTGCCCAGGTCACGCTGTGCTCGCCGCTGCCATCGGTGAGGTCGAAGTCACGGATCGCCGCGCCATCGACGAAGCGCACCCCGCGACGCTGCGCTTCCTCGGCGAGGAAGTTCTCGAAGATGCCGCGGTCGATCTGGTAGCTCGTCACCGGCAGGGGCCGGCTCGCACCCAGCTCGGTCACGCGGTGGATGTCGCGCCGGCCATCGGAGAAGAAGAATCGAAAGCCGAACTTCTTCAATTGCCGCTGTTGAAGGTGCTCCTTCAGCCCCAGCACCTCGGCGAAGTAGTGGGCGCCGATCTCGACCGACGATTCGCCGACCTTGTGGCATGCGGTCGGTACCGGGTGCGCCTTGCGCTCGAGCACCAGGATGTCGATCTCGCCGAAGCGGCGCCTGAGTTGAAGCGCCAGCGTCAGGCCGGCGAGGCCACCGCCCATGATGATGACGTCGTGTCTATCGTCTGCGTCGTTCATGTCATGTCGGGCGGGCAGCGTGCGCCTGTCGTTGCGCGGACTTGGGGGGTGCGGCGGCATTGCCATCATGCGCGCATTTCGGCAGGCCCGCCCAAGCCCGGGTGTGCAACCGAATCGGATCTGCGGTCTGCAAACGGCTTTGCTGCGAGGTTTGCGCATAGCGAACCTGGATCTTCGCCATGACACCCATCGCAGGCCGCCTTGCCTGGTCGAATGAAAGCCAATCCGTATCAGTACAAGCCGCCGTTGATCGAGATGATCTGTCCGGTGATGTATGCCGCGTCCGGGCTGGCGAGAAAGGCGGCCAGCGCGGCCACTTCCTGTGGCGTGCCAGCCCGCTTGGCAGGCACCATGTCTCGATCGTCGCCGCATCGAAGGCACTTTCGGCCATCGGCGAGGCGATGATGCCGGGCGCGATCGCGTTCACCGTCACACCGCGGCTGGCGACTTCGAGCGACAGCGCCCGCGTGGCACTGTTCAGCGCCCCCTTGGCCGCGGCATAGTTGACCTGCCCGCGGTTGCCAGCCAGCGCCGAGACC
>JANOKY010000028.1:0-6211 GCA_031419635.1 Burkholderiales bacterium
CTGACCACCGCGCCGTCGATGCGCACGCCGCCCTGCTCGACCAGGCGCAGCGCTTCGCTGGTGGAGGGCGCCAGCCCCGCCTGCTTGAGCAGTGCACCGATCGCCAGCGGCGCGCCCGTGAGCGTCACCGCGACGATCACATCGGGCACGCCGCCGCGGGCGCGGTTCATGAAATCTTGCTCGGCCGCCTCGGCAGCCGCCGCGCTGTGAAAACGCACCGTGATTTCCTTGGCCAGCAGCACCTTGGCGTCCTTCGGATTGCGTCCGCCGTCGACCTCGCGCTTCAAGGCGGCAAGCTCGGCCTCGGGGCGGAACGACAGCAGGGTGAAGTACTTCCACATCAGCGTGTCGCTGATCGACAGCAGCTTGGCGAACATGCTGTTGGCCGGCTCGGTTATGGCGACAAAGTTGTTCTTCGACTTCGACATCTTGTCGATGCCGTCCAGGCCTTCGAGCAGCGGCATCGTCAGGATGCACTGCGGCTCCTGGCCCGATTCGCTTTGCAGGTGCCGGCCCATCAACAGGTTGAACTTCTGGTCGGTGCCGCCGAGCTCCAAGTCGCTCTTCAACGCCACCGAGTCGTAGCCCTGCATCAGCGGGTAGAGAAATTCATGCACGCTGATCGGCGTGCCGGTGGCGAAGCGCTTGGCGAAGTCGTCGCGCTCCATCATCCGCGCCACCGTGTACTTGGCCGCGAGCTGGATCATGCCGCGTGCGCCGAGCGGATCGCTCCACTCGCTGTTGTAGCGAATCTCGGTGCGCTCGGCGTCGAGCACCAGGCTGGCCTGCTTGAAGTAGGTCTGGGCATTGGCCTCGATCTGCTCGCGCGTCAGCGGCGGGCGGGTGGCGTTGCGGCCCGAGGGGTCGCCGATCATCGAGGTGAAGTCGCCGATCAGGAAAGTGACGGTGTGGCCCAGGTCCTGCAACTGGCGCATCTTGTTCAGCACCACGGTGTGGCCGATGTGCAGGTCGGGCGCCGTCGGGTCCAGCCCGAGCTTGATGCGCAGCGGCTGGCCGGTGGCGGCCGAACGGGCCAGCTTGGCCAGCCATTCGGCCTCAGGCAACAACTCGTCGCAGCCGCGCAGGCTGACGGCCATGGCGGCACGCACGGCGTCGGTCACGGTGTGCACAGGGGCGGCGGGGGTACCGGGCGGGGCCGCGGCGGTCACGATTGCTGACATGGAGTCCTGGGAAGGCCGGGGGTTTTTCACAGCACCGGAACAGGGGGTGGTGTTTATACTGCCCCGCGGTCGCCAAGCGCCCGCAAGCAAGATTCACCGTTTCCACGTCCGCACGTTGCCGATCTTAAGTCGGGCGCGCGGCCCACTGACAGACCCGCCGCCGCTGCCTCACGATGTTGCAGCCGCGCTGGCCAGCCGAGAGGGCGCAAGCCCCGAACCCGACCTTGACACCATTGGCCACCCTGGCGCGAGCCGCGATCGACGCCCAAGCCTTTGCCGCCGCCCACCGGCGCGGCATCGTCGCCACCACGGTGGCCTTGCTGGTGGGTTGCACGGCAGCAGCGTTCGCGATCGCGCCGCTGGCCCCTGACGCCGCGGCGCTGCCGCAGCGCCTGGTCAGCGAGGCGGTGCAACCACAAGCCTTTGCGCCCCAACTCGAAGCGCTGGCGGCCCATGAATTCGACTTGAGCCGCAGCGACCTGACCCGCGCCGGTGACACCGCCGGCACCCTGCTCGAACGCCTGGGCGTGGCCGACGCGTCGGCCGTGACCTTTCTGCGCAGCGATGCCAATGCGCGGCGATTGTTCGAGGGCCGCGGCGGGCGCATGGTGCAGGTGGTTGCGGGCGAAGACGGCCGGCTCAAAAGCCTGA
This sequence comes from Burkholderiales bacterium, assembly GCA_031419635.1. Classification (GTDB taxonomy): domain Bacteria; phylum Pseudomonadota; class Gammaproteobacteria; order Burkholderiales; family Burkholderiaceae_C; genus CADEEN01. Next base: position 1,833 of record JANOKY010000028.1, read on the forward strand.
TCGCGCGCTCGCCGGCACCTCGCAGCGAACAACTCGCGACGCACTTCACCCGCCTGGCGGTGACGCGCGATGCGCAGGGCGCCTGGCAGGCCGTCGAGGAAACGCTTCCCTTGCAATCGCAAACGCGGCTGGCCAGCGGCACGATCCGCAGTTCGCTGTTCGCGGCCAGCGACGAAGCGCGCATCCCCGACAGCATCGCGGTGCAGATGGCCGAGCTGTTCGCGGCCGACATCGACATGCACCGCGAACTGCGCCGTGGCGACACCTTCAGCGTGGTCTACGAAGCCCTCACCGCCGATGGCGAGCCGATCGCCTGGAACCAGGCCACCGGCCGCGTGCTGGCGGCCGAGTTCGTCAACGGCGGCAAGACGCACCAGGCGCTGTGGTACCGCGATGGCAGCGGTCGCGGCGCGTATTTCGACCTCGCGGGCCAGAGCAAGAAGCGCTCGTTCCTGGCCAGTCCGATGGAGTTCTCGCGCCTGAGCTCGGGTTTCGCGATGCGCTTTCACCCGCTGCTGCAGAAGTGGCGGGCGCACCTGGGCGTTGATTACGCGGCACCGACAGGCACGGCAGTGCGCACGGTCGGTGATGGCCTGGTCGAGTTCGCCGGCCAGCAGAACGGCTACGGCAACGTGGTCCAGATCAAGCACAGCAACGAGCGCTCGACGCTGTACGCGCACCTCTCGCGCATCGACGTGAAGAAGGGACAGCGCATCGAGCAGGGCCAGGGCATCGGCGCCGTCGGCTCGACCGGCTGGTCGACTGGGCCGCACCTGCATTTCGAGTTCCGCGTCAACGGCCAGCACCAGGATCCGCTGCGCATCGCCAAGGCCAGCGAAGCGGTGGCCATCGCGCCGACGGCCAAGGCCGAGTTCGCCGCGCTGGCGCAGTCGCTGCAAGTCAAGCTCGACGTGGCCGAAACCCTGGTCGGCGCGCGCGGTCGCGGCGAGTAAGCCGCGGCGCGCGATGGCGCTGTACATCGGTCTGATGTCGGGCACCTCGCTCGACGGCGTCGATGGCGTTTTGGTCGACTTCGGTTCGACCGAAGGCCCGCCGATCGCGCTACGGGCGCATCGGCACCACGCGTTCGAGCCTTCGCTGCGCGCTGAATTGCTGGCGCTCAACAGCCCCGGCGACAACGAATTGCAGCGCGCCGAGCTGGCGGCCAACGCGGTCGCCCGCGCCTACGCGGCGGTCGTGGCAGCCTTGCTGCCGGCGGCTGTAGTGGCGCCTGGCGACGTGCGCGCAATCGGCGCCCATGGCCAGACCGTGCGCCATCGGCCGGGCGAATTCGACGGCACCGGTTTCACCACGCAGTTGCTCAATGGCGCGCTGCTGGCCGAGCTGAGCGGCATCGACGTGGTCTGCGACCTGCGCCGTCGCGACGTGGCGGCCGGCGGCCAGGGCGCGCCGCTGGCGCCGGGCCTGCACGCGGCGCTGTTCGCGGCGCCAGGCGAGTCGCGCGCGGTGCTCAATCTGGGCGGCATCGCCAACCTGAGCTTGCTCGGCGCCGACGGTGCCGTGCTCGGCTTCGACTGCGGCCCGGCCAATGCCCTGCTCGACGGCTGGTGCCAGCGCCATCGCGGCCAGGCCTTTGATGCGGACGGCCGTTGGGCGGCGAGCGGGCAGGTCATCGAGAGTCTGCTGTCGGCATTGCTGGCCGAGCCCTACTTCAGCCAGCCGCCACCCAAGAGCACCGGCCGCGATCTCTTTCACCTGGCTTGGCTCGACGGCCACCTCGCCCGCCACCCGCCCGCCGCCGCGCCGGTCGACGTGCAGGCCACGCTGGCTGCGCTCACGGTGCACAGCATTGCGCAAGCGCTGCGGCGCCATGCGCCGAGCGCGACACGCTTGCTGGTGTGTGGCGGCGGCGCGCACAGCAGGCACCTGATGCAGGGCCTGGCGAAGCAACTGCCGGGCCTGGTAGTCGACACCACCGCCAGCCTCGGCCTGCCGGTCGATCAGGTCGAGGGCGTGGCCTTCGCTTGGCTGGCGCAGCGTTTCGTCGAGCGGCTGCCGGGCAACCTCGTTGCCGTCACTGGGGCGCGCGGCGCGCGCGTGCTGGGCGCGCTGTACCCCGCGTGAGTGAGCCGGCGCAAACGACAAAGCCGCCTCGCGGCGGCTTTGATCGGGGAAGCAAAACGCTCAAGCGGAGAAGCTCGAGCCGCAGCCGCAGGTTGAGGTGGCGTTCGGATTCTTGATCACGAACTGCGCGCCCTGCAGGTCTTCCTTGTAGTCGATCTCGGCGCCCATCAGGTACTGCAGGCTCATCGCGTCGATCAGCAGCGTGACGCCGTTCTTGGTCATTGGCGTGTCGTCTTCGTTGACGACTTCGTCGAAGGTGAAGCCGTACTGGAAGCCCGAGCAACCGCCGCCCTGCACGAATACGCGCAGCTTCAGCTCGGGGTTGCCTTCTTCTTCGACCAGTTGCTTGACCTTGTCGGCCGCGCTGTCGGTGAACACCAGCGGCAGCGGCATCGCGCCGACATCAGCGGCCAGGGGTTGGGCAATCGCGTTCATGGTCGGGTTCCTTGTCTTTGGATCAGAGTCTGCTCGATGCGGCAAGTTTCAGTGCCGGCCGCTCTTCGGCCGTCTTCAATGCGCGCAGTTCGCCGTCGATCGTTGCGCCCTGGTGCATCTCGAGCATTTCGTAGCGCACATCGCCGGTGATGCGGGCCTTGGGTTGGAGCTCGAGCAACTCGTCGGACTGCACCGGGCCCACGACCGACCCGTTGATGATCACATGCCCGGCGTTGACCTTGCCATGGACCCGGGCTTTCTCGCTGATGACCAGGATGTTGGGCTCGTCGCCCATCGCCACGATGTCACCGTGCACCTCGCCGTCGATGCGCAGGCCGTCGGTGAAGCGAACTTCCCCATGCAGCACCGTGCCCTCGCCGATCAAGCTGCGGATCGGTGGTTGCTTCTTGAAAAAAGCCCGCATGCTGTGCATCCTTTTCAGAGTTTCACGGTCTGGCTGGCTCGCACACCGCCATTGTTGTCAGTGACCCGAACCTGAACCGTTTTTACCACGGCCCCCGGCGGGTGATCGAGGCGGCCTTCGACACGCGCGTACTGGCGCAGTGAAATAGGTTGCGGTCCGGCCGGCAATGCGAGCGTCCAAGGCTTGCCATCTAGCGTGCCGCTGGCCTGCACCTCGTAACGGCCCTTGAATTCGGCCGGTGCCTTGCCGCTCTGCATCACCAGCAACTGGTAGCGCAACTGGCCGGGCTGCACCAGCTCGGCCTGCAAGGCGCGCACGGCCAGGCCCTCGCCCGACGCCGGCAGCAAGCGCTCGAAGAAGCCGAGGTCGGCCTTGGCGGCCAAGGCTTCGGCCTCGGCCTGCCGCAACTGCTGCGTCAGCTTGTCCTGCGTCGCGCGTTCGGTCTTGAGCAGGCTGTCGGCCGTGTTGGCGATCGACTGGGCGCGCTCGCGATCGTCGCGCAGGCGCTGCACTTCGGCACGCAACTGCACCAGTTCCTCCTTGGCGCCGCGCTCCAGGCCGGCAATATCCTTGCCGAACTCGAAGGCCCACAGGGCCAGCGCCGCGGAAAAGCCGAAGGCCAGGGCCAGCACCGCCCAGCGCACCGGCCAGGGCAGGTGGCTGCGCACGATCATGCGCGGCGCGCTGATCGACATCCGGCGGCGAAACAGTTTCCAGCGCATCGCGGGTTCCGAAAGCAAACGAGGCCGCAGTATTGCGGCCCCGGTCGCGTTTGGCGTGTAGCGAGATGTCAGCGCTTGCTGAACTGCTTGCGACGACGTGCGCCATGGAAGCCGACCTTCTTGCGCTCAACCTCCCGGGCATCGCGGGTCACGAAGCCTGCCTGCGACAGGCTGGGCTTCAAAGTCGCGTCGTAGTCGATCAGGGCGCGGGTGATGCCGTGACGCACCGCGCCGGCCTGACCCGATTCGCCGCCGCCTTCGACGTTGACCTTGATGTCAAAGGCCTCACCATTGTTGGTCAGCAGCAGCGGCTGCTTGACGACCATGATCGAGGTCTGGCGGCCGAAGTAGTCGCCCACGGCCTTGCCGTTGACCACGATCAGTCCGCTGCCTTTTTTCATGAACACGCGGGCCACCGACGATTTGCGGCGGCCAGTGCCGTAATTCCAATTGCCGATCATCACCGCTCCTTAGATTTCCAGCGCACGGGGCTGCTGGGCGGTGTGCGGATGCGTGGCACCGGCGTACACCTTCAGCTTCTTCACCATTGCATAGCCGAGGGGGCCCTTGGGCAGCATGCCCTTGACCGCCTTTTCCAGGGCGCGCCCCGGATGCTTGGCTTGCATGTCCTTGAACTTGGTGGCGTAGATGCCGCCCGGGTAGCCCGAGTGGCGGTAGTACACCTTGTCGTTGGCCTTGTTGCCGGTGACGCG
>JANOKY010000029.1:0-4588 GCA_031419635.1 Burkholderiales bacterium
ATGGCGCCGGGGCTCGATTTGTTAGACTGCGCTGTCCGTTTTCCCAACGCCCAGGCCTTGCTGCTCGACGCTGCTGTCGAGGGCTACGGTGGTGGCGGCAAGGTGTTCGATTGGTCGCTCATTCCTCGAGATCTACCTGCCGACGTGCGCTCTCGCCTCGTTTTGTCTGGTGGGTTGAATCCTGCAAACGTGGCGGGTGGGATCCTGCACGCACGGCCGTATGCCGTTGACGTGAGCTCCGGCGTCGAAAGCGAAAAAGGTATCAAGGATGCCGCGCTGATGCGCCGGTTCTGCGGGTCGGTTCGAGAAGCGGATGCCCGCCTCGCCGACTTGGCCACCTGAACCCTGGACCCACCATGCTGAACTATCAACAACCCGATGCCAGTGGGCATTTCGGGCCTTACGGCGGCACCTTCGTCGCCGAGACGCTGATCCATGCGCTCGACGAGTTGAAGGCCGCTTACGAGCACTACCGCAACGACCCGGAATTCGTCGCTGAATACCGCAGCGAGCTGGCGCACTTCGTCGGCCGGCCAAGCCCGGTCTATCACGCGGCGCGCTTGAGCCGTGAGCTCGGCGGCGCGCAGATTTACCTGAAGCGCGAGGACCTGAATCACACCGGCGCGCACAAGATCAACAACACCATCGGCCAGGCCTTGCTGGCCCGGCACATGGGCAAGCCGCGCGTGATCGCCGAAACGGGCGCCGGCCAGCATGGCGTGGCAACCGCCACGGTGGCCGCGCGCTGGGGCATGGACTGCGTGGTCTATATGGGCAGCGAGGACATCAAGCGCCAGTCGCCCAATGTCTATCGCATGCACCTGCTCGGCGCGAAAGTCGTGCCGGTCGATAGCGGCTCGCGCACGCTGAAGGACGCGCTGAACGAAGCGCTGCGCGACTGGGTCACCAACGTCGAGAACACCTTCTACATCATCGGCACCGTGGCCGGGCCGCACCCGTACCCGATGATGGTGCGCGACTTCCAGCGCGTCATCGGCGACGAGTGTTTGGTGCAGATGCCCGAGATGATTGGGCGCCAACCCGATGCAGTGATCGCCTGCGTCGGCGGCGGCAGCAATGCGATGGGTCTGTTCTATCCGTACATCGAGCATGAAGGCGTGCGCCTGATCGGCGTCGAAGCCGCGGGCCTGGGCCTCGATTCCGGCAAGCATTCGGCCTCGCTGATCGCCGGCTCACCGGGCGTGTTGCACGGCAACCGCACCTACCTGCTACAGGATGCGAACGGCCAGATCACCGAAACGCATTCGATCTCGGCCGGCCTGGACTACCCCGGCGTCGGCCCCGAGCATGCGCACCTGAAAGACATCGGCCGCGCCGAATACGTCGGCATCACCGACGACGAGGCGCTGACGGCTTTCCACCGCCTGTGCCGCACCGAAGGCATCATCCCGGCGCTCGAGTCGAGCCATGCCGTCGCCTACGCGATGAAGCTGGCCGCGACGATGAAGAGTGACCAACACCTGCTGGTGAACTTGTCCGGCCGCGGCGACAAGGACATCGGTACCGTGGCCGATTTGTCGGGCGCCGAGTTCTTCTGCCGGCCCTCGTGCCAGGGCCAGGTGGTGAAGCGATGAGCCGCATCCAAACCACCTTCGAGACCTTGAAGGCGCAACGCCGCAAGGCCCTGATCCCCTACATCTGCGCCGGCGATCCGCTGCCCGAGGCAACGGTCGATGTGATGTTGGCAATGGCCAGCGCAGGCGCTGACATCATCGAACTCGGCGTGCCGTTCTCCGACCCGATGGCCGATGGCCCGGTGATCCAGAAGGCCTCCGAGCGAGCACTTGCGAAGGGCATCGGCATGACCCAGGTGCTCGGCTTCGTGCGCGGCTTTCGCCAGCGCAATGCCGCCACACCGGTGGTGCTGATGGGCTACGCCAACCCGATCGAGCGCTACGGCATCCCGCGCTTCATCGTCGACGCCAAGGCGGCCGGCGTCGACGGCGTGCTGGTGGTCGATTACCCGCCCGAGGAGGCCGAGGCTTTCGCCGTGGCCTTGAAGGCCGAGTCGCTGGATCCGATTTTCCTGCTCGCCCCGACGTCGACCGAACAGCGCATGAAAGACGTCGGCCGCATCGCCAGCGGCTATGTCTACTACGTGTCGTTGAAAGGCGTGACCGGCGCCGGCCATCTCGACACCGACGCGGTGGCGGCGGTGCTGCCGCGCATCCGCGCGCATGTGACGGTTCCGCTCGGCGTCGGCTTCGGCATCCGCGACGCGGCCACCGCCAAGGCCGTGGCACGCAGCGCCGACGCGGTGGTGATCGGCTCGGCGCTGGTGCAAATGCTTCAAGATCGGCTGCAAACGCAAACGCGCGATACTCTGGCCCCCGCGGCGGCGGCGTTCATCGCCGACATCCGCGCTGCACTCGACGAAGGAATCATTCGATGAGCTGGCTCGAAAAACTGTTGCCGCCGAAGATGCAGCCGACCGACCCCAGCGAGCGCCGCACGGTGCCCGAGGGTCTGTGGATCAAGTGCCCGGCGTGCGAAACGGTGCTCTACAAGACCGATCTCGACCAGAACCAGAACGTCTGCCCGAAGTGCGACCAGCACCACCGCATCGGCGCGCGCGCGCGCCTGGATGCCTTCCTCGACGCCGAGGGCCGCTACGAGATCGGCCAGGAAGTGGTGCCCGTCGATGCGCTGAAGTTCAAGGACAGCAAGAAGTACCCCGAGCGCCTGCGCGATGCGCTCGAAGCCACTGGCGAGACCGACGCGTTGATCGTCGTTGGCGGTGCAGTGCACACCCTTCCCGTGGTCGCGGCCTGCTTCGAGTTCGACTTCATGGGCGGTTCGATGGGCTCGGTGGTCGGCGAGCGTTTCGTGCGCGGCGTGCACAACGCCATCGAGCAGAAGGTGCCCTTCATCTGCTTCACCGCCACCGGCGGCGCGCGCATGCAGGAGGGTCTGCTCTCGCTGATGCAAATGGCCAAGACCAATGCCTCGCTGACGCGCCTGGCCAAGGCCGGCCTGCCCTACATCAGCGTGCTGACCGATCCGACGATGGGCGGCGTGTCGGCGGGCTTTGCCTTCATGGGTGATGTGGTGATGGCGGAGCCGAAAGCGCTGATCGGCTTTGCCGGCCCGCGCGTGATCGAGAACACCGTCCGCGAGAAACTGCCCGAGGGCTTTCAGCGCAGCGAGTTCCTGATTCAAAAGGGCGCGATCGACATGATCGTCGATCGCCGCCAACTGCGCGGCGTGATTGCGCGCACGCTGGCGATGCTGCAGCGCCAGAGCGCCGACGCGGTGGCGTGACACCGCAGACCCTTTCCGACTGGCTCGCGCACTGCGAGCGCATGCACCCGATATCGATGGACCTGTCGCTGGAGCGCACGGTCCAGGTCAAGCAGCGCCTCGGCCTGGCGTTCAACGTGCCGGTGATCACGGTGGCCGGCACCAATGGCAAGGGCTCCACCTGCGCGATGCTGGAGTCGATCGCGCTGGCCGCGGGTTGGCGCGTGGGTCTGTACCAAAAGCCCGAGTTGGTGCACTTCGAGGAGCGCTGCCGCGTCGGTGGCCGATCTGTTGCAGCCGACGAGCTGTTGCCGCACTTCGCTGCCGTCGAGACGGCGCGCGGCGACATCACGCTGACCAAGTTCGAGTTCACGACCCTGGCCATCGCGCACTTGCTGGCGCAGGCCCCCCTCGACCTGGTGATCCTCGAAGTCGGCCTCGGCGGCCGCTACGACGCCGTCAATGCCTTCGACACCGATTGCGCCATCATCACCAGCATCGATCTCGATCACACCGAATACCTCGGACCGGATCGTGAATCGATCGGTGCCGAGAAGGCCCAGGTGATGCGGCCCGGCAAGCCGGCCATCGTCAGCGACCCGGTGCCGCCGCAGTCCGTACTCGCGCATGCCGCGGCGATCGGCGCCGACCTGTGGCTCGTCGGCCGCGATTTCAATCATGCCGGCGATCGCCAGCAATGGAATTGGTCGGGCCGCGGCCGGCGCTACAACGGCCTGGCCTATCCGGCGCTGCGCGGTGCCAACCAACTGCTCAACGCCGCGGGCGTGCTCGCCGCCTTCGAGGCCTTGCGCGAGCGCCTACCGGTGTCGGCACAAGCGGTACGCCAGGGCCTGGCGACGGTGGAGTTGCCGGGGCGCTTTCAGATCGTGCCGGGCCAGCCGACGCTCGTGCTTGACGTCGCGCACAACCCGCACTCGGTCGCGGCCCTCGCGCTCAACCTCGACCAGATGGGTTTCTACCCACGCACGCACGCCGTCTTCGGTGCCATGGCCGACAAGGATCTGACAGGGCTGATGGCCCGCATCGCGCCCTTGATCGATGCCTGGTATTGCACCGATTTGCCCTTGCCGCGCGCCGCTCGTGCCGCTCAGCTCGCCGAGCACGCACGCGCGCTGCGGCCCGGCTTGGCGGTGAGCGAGCATGCCGACCCATCGGCCGCCTTGGCCGCGGCCCTGGCCGCAGCGGACCCCGCTGATAGAATTTTGGTCTTCGGCTCGTTTCTCACCGTCGGTGGCGTGTTGCGGCAAGGCCTGCCGCGTCTGGCCGCCCCCCACGCGGCGTAGGCGCTGCCTGCGGCGGCCTCGAT
>JANOKY010000030.1:0-2665 GCA_031419635.1 Burkholderiales bacterium
GGTGTAGCCCAGCACCACGGTCATCCCCAATACCGCGACGGCGTAGGTGGCCGCCTGCATGAAAATGTTCAGGATGTAGGGGTTGATCTTGACGACGAAAGGAAGCAGCGGCAGCGCCGCGGCGAGCAGCATCAGCAGCACGAGCGCGCCGACGCGAAAGCCACGCGCCGGGGCGGGCGCAGTGGCAAGAGCCGTGGCAGGAGCCGATGCGCCGGCCGCCGAAGTCTGGATCGTCATGCCTTCTCCGAAATCTTCTCGCCGAAGATCCCCTGCGGCCGGATCAACAGGAAGATGAGCAAGAGCAGAAATGCAAAGGCATCCTTGTAGGGAACCGAGATATAGGCCGCGCCGAAGCTCTCGACGACGCCCAGCAGCAGGCCGCCGACGATGGCGCCGGTGACGTCGCCGAAACCGCCGATCACGGTTGCCGAGAAGGCCTTGAGCGCGATGATCGATCCCATGCCGATCGACACGAACAGCACCGGGCCGATCAGGATGCCGGCCAGCCCGCCCAGGGTGGCGCTGTAGACGAAGGTGATGGCGATCATCCAGGCCACCGGAATGCCGACCAGGCGCGCCATGTCCTTGTCCTGCGAGGTCGCCTGCAGCTTCTTGCCCAGCAGCGTGTGCTCGAAGAAGAAATACTGGAAGGCGACGGCGATCAGGGTGACGGCCAGGATCACCAGATACTGGCTGTCGAGAAACACGCCAGCCACTTCAAAGCCCGGCGTCTTGAACACCTTTTCGAGCGGCCGCGGCTGCGGTCCGAAAATGCCCAGCACGGCGTTCTGCATGAAGATCGACGCACCGAGCGTGCTGATGATGACCGGCAGGAAAGAGCGGTTGCGCAACGGGTAATAGACGGCGTAATTGAAGATCACGCCGAACACCATCATCACCCCCAACGCGAGAACGAAGGCGAGCCAGTACGGCAGGGTCAATGCCGTCAGCATCGTCACCATGGCAAAGGCGCCGAGCATCGCGAAATCACCCTGCGCGAAGTTGACGACGTTGGTGGCCCGGATGATCAGGACGAACCCGAGCGCCACCAGCGAATAGACCGCACCCACCGCCAGGCCGGAGAACAGCAGTTGCAGGTTGAACGACAAATTGCTCATCGAACGCTTGTGTTGTCGTCGCTGATGGAAACCTCTGGCGACCGCCGGGCGCGACTACTTGGGCGTGAACTTGATGTGATCGATGAACACCAGCTTGCCCTGGTCGTTCTTGACGATGTTGTAGCCGTGCAGGCCGTCGCCGTTCTGGTCGAAGTTGTATTCGCCTTCAGCGCCTTTGAAGCCGCGGATCGCCAGGATTTCCTTGCGCATGGCGTCGGGTTGCGTGCCCTTGGCTTTCGTCATCGCCAGCGCCAAAATCTTCACTGAGTCATACGACCAGCTGGCGTAGAAATCGGCGTCGCGGCCGAACTTGGCCGCGTAGTTCTTCGCGAAAACCTTCGATTCGGCATTGGCATCCGCGAAGAAATCGACTACCGAATAGGTGCCGTGAAGCGCCTCCTTGCCCAGTTTCATCGTGCTGTCCGAGGCCAGCGTGGCCGAACCGATCCACGGAATCGTCACGCCGAGTTGGCGCAGCTGTGTCCCGAAAATCCCGGCGTCTGACGAAAACGGCGTGTACGACGACAGGATGTCGGCCCCGGACTGCTTGATCGCCAGCACGATCGGCGTGAAGTCCTGCGAGTTGTTGGTGTAGCCCTGAATCAGGACCGGCGTGATGCCGCGCGCTTTCAGTTCCTCGACCAGCATGTTCTTGCCGCCGACGCCGAAGGTGTCCGTCGAATGGACGATTGCCCACTTCTTGCCCTTCAGCGTTGCCACTCCGTAGTCGGCGATCACCTTGGCCGAATAACTGTCGTTCGGACGCGCGCGGAACAGCCAGGCATGACCTGAATGCGTCAGGCCGTAGTCCGAACCGCCGATCATTGTCGGAATGCCGAGCTTGGCAATCACCTGGGCCGATGCCTGAACCTGCGTGCTGCGCACCGGCGCGATCAACGCCGCAAAATTACCCTCGCTGCCGAGCTTCGACACCGCCAGCACCGAGCCCGGGTTGGTGCTCTGGTTGTCTTCGATCTTCAGTTCAAGCGGTCGACCCAGCACGCCGCCCGCCGCGTTGACTTCGTCGACCGCGAGCTTGGCGCCGTTGACGGTATTGGCTCCGGCTTCCGCGTTGGGGCCGGTCACCTCCGCCACCAGGCCGATGCGAATCGGGTCAGCGGCGAAGGCCATCGGGATGATTGCGCAGGCCGCTGCGGCGGTGCCGAGGGTTGCCAGAAGTCGCGTGAGCTTGTGGTGCATTTTTGTCTCCAGTGTGCAAATGAGTCTAACGTCTCGCCGGGGCGGTTTGCGGGTTCTGCGGGGTCAACGCGTTCGGATTTCCGCAGAGATTGCAGATCCACGCGCGCAGCGCGATGACCATGTGGTCCGTTTGGCGCCCCTGGAATTACCACCATCAGCGGGCCCGCCTTGCGTCGATTACGGGGCCATGCCCAGGCTCGCTTTTTCGCCGCCACAGCAGTGCCGGAGCCGCGCCCGGATCGAGTCAGCAGGCATCGCGCGCGGCCCGCCGGAAGCTTGCGTCGGTCGCGGCCAGTTGGCGCGATTTGCTGTCGAAATCAGGCCCTGCGCCGTGTGAGTTTTCCGCA